>JAFAHI010000327.1 GCA_019237325.1 Verrucomicrobiota bacterium
GTCAGAAAAATCAAGGTCGGGGTGCGGTCATCTTCAATGATTCCTTTGGCGGGATGTCTTCTTTGCGGCAGCATTTTAAATACATAACATACAAAATACCCGTTGTATTATTGTCAATCCACACTGAGCAAGGAACAACACCAAACCCCCGGCTCGGCAGCGGTTCGGACTCGGCGAACTCCTAGGCCAGACCAATCCAAAGGCTTTGTTCAAACGTTTCGGCCGTGCAGGAGCCTCGCCCAACCAAAGATGGCGGGCGGCATTGCTCCTAGAAAATTTCCTTGAGCGAAGGTTGAAGCTGGCGGATGGGTGCCGTTCCTTATTTTTGATTTGAAGTCTTTATGAAGCTAGGCCGCAAACTGCAAAAGATCGCAACAGGCGAAGCGTGGGCGAGCGGCGTCGATCGGTATTATCGGTGGAAGCATCCGCTGACCGCGGATTCACTGCTGCAAAACATCGATCGAACAAAGCTGAATCAGATCTGTGAGAAGTATCATGTGCCCGGCGAAGTCAAGGCTTGGCCGAAGTATACCAACTATGAGCACTGGCTGGGTCGAGCGGTCGATCATGTTCGAGAACTTAGACTCGATCGGGATCCAAAGCTGAGCATTCTCGATATCGGCAGCGGAGCAGGCTATTTCATCTTCGTGTTGAAAAAGCTCGGACACAGAGTTTTTGGCCTCGATCTGTCGGAGCCGGAGTTTTACGGCGAACTTTTCCAACTACTCGATCTAAGACGCGTTGTCTGGCGGATCGAGGCGTTTGAACCGTTACCGGAGATCGGCCGCTTTGATTTGGTGACGGCTTTTGCTGTTTGCTTCAACGGTCACGGCAGCGGCAAAGTCTGGGAGAGAAAAGAATGGGAGTTCTTTCTGAATGATTTGCAGTCTCGTTATCTTAATCCCGGTGGCCGCATTTTCTTAGCGCTTAACCCGGAAGAGCATGGTCATTATACTCCCGAGCTTCGCGATTTCTTCCTGGAGCGCGGCGCTCAGATTGACCGGCACCGGATCTGGCTTAGGGGTTAGGGGTAGGGTTCGCCGTTCGCGGTTCGCAGTTGGCCGTTCTGTATCGTCCTCGTTCTCGTCGTCGTCCTCGTCCTCGACGGGGTTGCAGTTCGCGATTAGCGAGAGGTTTCTAACGTTGTATCGCTGCAACTTTTCCTAAGACCGTTTCTACGCTTAGACCAGCCATGGTTCGATCGGGGCTGGTTATCACGGTAACGTGATGACCGTTGGGCGCCCAAATCGTGGGATCGGTTGGGCCAAACAGGGCTACCGTCGTAACTCCGGTTGCAGCCGCTACATGAGTAACGCCGCTATCGTGCCCGATAAAAAGCGTTGCTCGGCTCAACTCGCTAACAAGATCCCAGAGGGAGCCATTGGCACACACTCGAAGTTTCATCGCTGGTATCAGTGGGCGCACGGCTTCGAAAATCTCTCTATCTGCCTCCCCCGAGATCAGCAAGACCTCGGCAAATGCCGGCATCAATTCACCCAGAAGCTCGGCCCAATGAACTAAGGGCCAGTTTTTGTTCCGCGAACCGCTCCCTGGATGGATCGCCAGACGGTTCATAGGCCGGGTTCGAGGCGACGCAGTCAATCGGGGAACAGGATCAATCGAGGTAATGCCTAAGACGGCAAGCGGCTGGGCAAGCTGTTCAACCGCTGGCTGGCTCTCGAGGTCGAGCTTGAAAGGGCCTCGTAAAAATTTGGTAGCGTCCGATAAGGTCAGCTTCTTCTCGATCATTCTATCGGGATCCGATAGATAGCTCAGAATCAAATCCGCCCGAAGACATTCGCGAGACTCATCCGGGAGACTGGTGTCAGACCTGAACAAGCCTAGCAATTTGGCCGAATTTAGATCGAGAAGCCGATCCGTGTGATAACGCGCCAGGATTGCTTGGGGATACGGCGCAACCAAGGTGACAAAAGAATCGGGATAAAAATCTCGCAACGCCTGCAAAACCGGCAGGGTTAAGACAATATCGCCAAGCGCGCCGCCGCGAAGAACGACGATCTGCAACATAGTAAAAGGCTAACCAATAATAGAGGCTTAGTAATTCCCGTAACGGTTGCTTCCGACCCCTGGAATCGCGCCGAGTTGTCCATTACTTTCCCAACCCTGCGGTTGGTTCCACGGGATCGTGCTCTGCGGTTGGCCAAACTGCGGCGTCTGTGTCTCTTTCGCCGCTTCAGGATCTGTCTGACAACCGGCCAATACCAATACCAAGCCAAACAATAGGAACAGCGTTCTCATCGTACCGTAATGCTCACTGGGTCTCCAACAGATACCCGCGCAAAGTTCTCCGGACCATCAGCTACAAATTGTGCGACGCAACTATTCTTATCAACCGAAACCACCCGCAATTGACCCACCGTCTGACCGTTCTTTTCGACGGTCAAATGCATATTTGTAGTGACGCCCAGATCGCTGCCAAGGCTCACCATCAGGGCTTGCGCGTCGCGATTCATCGAAAGCACGGTTCCTTCCAAGGTCACTTGCGTTTTCAATCTGCTCTTTGAGGGGACAGCGTTTAGCCGCATCTGATTCAACGTATTTTCAACATTGATTAACCGTACGGAGAGGGCCTGCCTATCATCTTCAGCCTGTTTTTTTTGGTCAAGAGTACGGCGAGCGTCGGCTAACTGGTTTGCCAGTTCCTGATTTTCCTTTTCCCGAGCAGCGATTTGATCCGTGAGCTGGGCGAGCTTGGTCTTGGTCGAGCTCAGATCGGAATTCATCGCGTCGCGCTGCTGTTCGTTTGCATGCTCCTGGCTTTCGATCTGCTGTCCCATCTGCTGCATCTTCTTTTGCAGATCGTCCAGGCTCGCCTGCAACTGCTTCGTATGATTGGCGGAGGAGGCAAGATCTTGGGTCAACCTGGTCAACTTATCCCGGTTGTAGAAGCCCAACCCCGCCGCAGCTATGGCGCAAAACATCGCAATGATCAGGAGAAAACGAGCCATGGATCAGGAATGAGAAGATACGTGTAGCACGAATGAAAGGCAGGAGCTAGGAGCTAGAATCTAGCTCCTGTCCTAGAAAAGTCGTTGCTCTGGGATGTCATCCGGCCGAATAGTACTGAATCCGTCAGGGGCTATGGATCGGTGACTTACAAACCCCGCCAGGGCAGGAATGCAGCAACGGTAGTATGCTCTCCGCTGCCGTAGTTCTCTGACGGAGCTTCTAAAATGGTTCACTGTTCACCGTTCGCGGTTCACAGTTGGGGTTTTGGGTATTCGGTTGGACGGGCGGCGGTTAAGCAGTTTCTTCGGGCCAGCGTTGTCTAAGTCATCGAGCGTCCCGTTTTAGTTGTTTTATCTGCGTAAATCTGCGTTCATCCGCGGTTCCTCTTTGTATTCGCGTCCATTCGTGTCCATTCGCGGTTGTTTTTTGGCATTCGCATACATTCGCGGTCCGCATTTGTCGGGACGGTAGCGGCAGTTATCTTGGGCCCATGGAAAGCGTGCTAATTACTGGCGCCAACCGAGGTATTGGTTACGCCTTAGCCAAAGCATTAGTCGCCACAGATTTCAGGGTTTTTGCAGGGTGCCGGAAAACGGAGAACGCGGTCAGTCTGAAGAAATTGGGAGCGGCACATGGAGATCTTCTCCAGGTTTTACCTCTCGATGTCAGCTCCGATGAAAGCGTGGCCGCCGCAGCTCATACGCTCGAAGGACGCGTCGATATTATCGTCAACAACGCCGGCGTGATGCCCGAACGAGGTGACGAAAAAATAACGAGTATCGACTTCGATCATTTCCGAGACACCTTCGAAATAAACGTATTGGGTTGCGCCCGAGTCATTCGTTCCTTTCTTCCGCATCTTCGTAGGAGCAATCGGCCGAGGATTCTGAACCTTTCCTCCGGTCTCGGCTCGATTTCCGAACGTGACAATTTCAGCTATTACGCTTACGCGGTTTCGAAGGCTGCTTTGAATATGCTGACTCGATCCTTGGCATTCGAGCTCGCTCCGGAGGGCATAACGATCGTCGCCATATCGCCCGGCTGGGTAAGAACTGATATGGGTGGAGACGATGCCAGTATTTCGGCCGAAGAATCCGCGAGCGCGCTCGTTGAAGCAATCCAAGGGATCGGCCCGAACCTGAACGGTCAATTTCTTGACCGATTCGGACATGCGGGAAAGTACGTTTGGTAGGCCATCCGGTAGGGATGAGCTCCTGCTCATCCGGGGTCTCAGGGCGGTCTCGCTGCAAAAATTCGGATAAGCAGGAGCTCATCCCTACCGATGTCACCTGGCCAATTGGGAGATTGAAATCGATCCTCGAATTCGATAGCAAGGAGCTTTGGAAATCGAGCTTGCTATTGTCTCGGGGTTGTCGCCGTCGAGCCGGTCTTTCTCTCAAGAGAGCGTCACAATTGGACGTTCGACGGAGGCAGACCTCGTTCTGAGCCACCCTGAAGTATCCCGACGCCACTGCCGGATCTTCGTGCAAGATGGCGCATTTCTTATCGAAGACCTGGGCAGCCAGCGGGGCACGATTGTTAATGGAAATCCGATCACCGGCCAGGTGCAGTTGACCCCAGGAGACCAGATCACTTTGGGCCCAGTCGTTGTCGGCTTTGGAAAAGGTTCGGCAGGACAGGCGCCGTCAGCCGGCGAGGCCCAGATGGGCGAAGCACTAGGGGCTCCAGGAACGGTCGTTTACGAAAAGCAGACAGTCGACCGACTTCCGCTCACCAAGCGACTGGTATTCGGGCGAAGCCAGGAAGTAGATGTTCAACTAAACGACCCCATGGTGTCGCGGCGGCACGCAGTTGTGGAAGAGAGCGCCGATGGTTTTCGGGTTCTCGATTTGTATAGTCGGGCCGGGTCATTCGTGAACGGCCGCCGTTTCGACGAACATCAACTTATTATCGGCGATCAACTGCAGCTCGGACCGTTCTGCTTTGTTTTCACTGGGAACGAATTGCACCGGATTCTTCGGGTATCGGTGGGGAAAGTTGTGGCCGATGGGCTGACCCGTACCGCAGGCGGCAACGTCATTCTTCAAGATGTCTCGTTTGTTGCCGAGCCGGGTCAATTCATCGGAATACTTGGACCGAGCGGTGCGGGAAAATCGACGCTGCTAGGTGCGTTAAGCGGACTAAAGCCGGCGGACAGCGGACGAATATTGATCAACGACACCGACTTTTACGGGCATTTAAACCAGCTTCGGTCGATGTTCGGTTATGTGCCCCAAGACGACATCGTTCATGGCGAACTTACTACCGTAGAGGCGTTAACCTTCGCCGCACGCCTACGTCTGCCCGCCGGGACGCCGAGACCCGCTATCGCAGCGCTGGTCCAACAGACCATGGGAAGCCTCGGTCTGGCGGAGCGGAAGGATCTTCGGATTTCACTGCTCTCTGGCGGCCAACGGAAAAGGGTCAGCGTGGGCGTAGAGCTCCTTCGCCGGCCGCCATTGATCTTTTTGGACGAACCGACCTCAGGTCTGGATCCCTTTTCTGAATTTAAACTCATGGAGCTGTTGCGGCGCTTGGCTGACACCGGTTGCACGGTGATCTGTACAACGCACGTGATGGAGAACGTCTTCCTGATGGATCAGATCGCGGTTCTTTTGGCCGGCAAGTTGCTGTTCCAAGGGCCTCCTGATGCAGCCCGCGCGCGGTTCGGCGTGAGCCGGCTTAGCGCGTTGTATGACATGCTTCAGACGATCGACCCCAAAACCGTACCCTCTTTTACTCCGCCCGAGATCACTTCTCCTTCCGAGCCTCCCGGCACTGAACCAGGGCCAACGGTAATCAGGCAGCGCCGCCCATTCGCGCTGCCGATTCTGCTGGAACGGCAGTTAGCAATCTTTAAAGCCGACGTCAAGAATCTGTTAATTGCGCTCGGTCAACCCTTGGTGATTGGCCTTCTCGTCTGCTGGGTGACCGACCACGTCCCCTTGATTCAGTTCTTCGCTTACATCGCCACCTTCTGGTTCGGGTGCAGCAACTCAGCCCAAGAAATCGTAAAAGAGACGGCGATTTTCCGGCGGGAGCGACTCGTCGGCCTTAGCCGCACAAGCTATCTGGCGAGCAAGTTTATCTGGATGGGAGCCATCACCGGTCTGCAAAGTCTTATCCTTTACACCTGCACGCTGATTACCCAACGAGTCCCGCTTTCCGCTGCACCGGCTGAGGTAGCAGGCTTGCTTTTGCTGGCGTTTGCCTCCACCGGCATTGGCTTAGCCATCTCCTGTTTCTCCCGTTCCGCGCTCCAGGCCGTAATGTTAGTGCCATTGATCTTGATCCCCCAAATTTTGCTGTCCGGGTACACGGTCGAAGCGTCTCAGATGGATCCGCCCGTACTGGTGGTGGCCCAAATCATGCCGAGTTTTGCGGCCGAACGCATTTCAGATGAGAGCCTGCTATTGAATCGACGGATCGCCGGAGATGTGAGCGAAAAATACGATCGACCGTACGACAACCTTAATCAGTACAACCGGGCAGCGACTGGGCAACGTTTCAAAACCGGGCAAACTTTCACGGATGCGCGTCCGCTCTGGGTCGGGTATCTCAGCCTGTTTCTCTGGAGCGTAGCAGGCTTCGTTCTGTCGTACGTGGGACTGATGCGGAAAGAGAAAGAGTAGCCTTTAGGGATATCCCTAAAGGCTGTCGTTTTTCATCCCGAATACGCGGACTTGCTGGCTTTTGCCTTTAAGCTGAAAAACGCCGAAGTCGGTAAATTGGCGGCCCGGAGGTAGCACGGTCAGGAAATCTTCCGAAAACACCAGAGGCTGGTTCAATTGTTTCATAACCCCTTCCAGGCGAAAAGCCGTATTAACGGCGTCGCCGATAATCGTGGCGTCGCGAACTGCAACCTGGCCGATATTGCTGCTGGTGACCCTTCCAAAATGGAGCGCAATACCGACCCTAAACGGCTGATCCGTATCAGCCCAGGTCCGGCTAGCGGCTAATTCCAAGATGGTGTAGGCAACATCAAGACAAGTGGCACACTCCGTACCGACCTGGTCACGCGCAGGCCAGTAGGCCAGCACGGCATCGCCAATATATTTGTCAATGATACCACCCGTGGATTGCACGGCGTTTCCTATATCGCGAAACCAGTTGCCCAAGACTTGTGCGATCTTGCGATCGCCGAGTTTTTCGGCCATCGGACTGAACCCGCGGATATCGCAAACCAAAAGCGAGACCGAAAGAATCGCATGGCTCGTGTCGTGGCTTAAAGCCGCTAACGTCGCATCGGTATGATCGCCGCTCTGATCGCCGGCGATGGGCTCAAAAACGAGTTCGTAGTCGGCGATTCGAACCCGCGCACCAGCCTCAAGCACAACAGGCATGATGACGCGTTGGTCGTTGACAAACGTCCCGTTGCGGCTCCCCAGATCCATAATTTGGTACTGGAATGCGTTGTGGCAGCGGACGATCGCATGTTGCCGGGATACGTGATTGCCCGGAAGAGCAACCGTGTTGTCGACGGTTCTCCCAATGGTGGCAGTATTCTCTATCGTCCTCTCAAACGGTTCACCCGCGGGAGGATACACACGAAATTTAGCCGGCATTTAACTTTCCAGAAGCTCGCGCTAACGATGCCACGAGGTAAGCTCCTTGGCTAGCATTTGGTCCCAGCGACCGGAAAGAATTCGTTAGGGCGCCCACGCAGGCTGTTGTGCAGCGGCTTTTCGCTTCAGGCTCGGCAAAACTGCGTGGCGCAAATGGGATCCGCCTTCTCCCACAGCTGCGGGGCTACGGCGCGACAGGCTTTATGCGACCTATGGGACGCATGGGTCGGGGCACCCCGGGCCACCCGCCTTACCCCCGATCCAGGAAGAATGGGAGGCTTCCTCCGAAGTACTGATGGACGATAGTCGCCAAGTAAGACATGATGAGGAGGAAGATCGTGATCAGGCCGGCGGCCATGGCGAGGCCGGCCAACCCAACCCGCAGTTCTCGGCCGAAAGAGTGGTCTTCAGTGGGGGCAGGTTTTTGTTCCATGGCTTTCTCAACGGGAGATTACACTATAAAACCCCGCTTAGCGCAGATTGTAAAGAGCCTTATTGCCAGGCTGCGGTGCTCCAAGTGTCTCGCCTGCAAACTTTTTTAGCACTGCGCAGTTGACTCATGCCTTAGCATCACCTAACCTGCCGAACTTCCATCAAGAGTGGCGGAGGGACTGGCCCGACGATGCCACGGCAACCGGTTCTGTGAAAGCGGAACGACCAGGTGCCAATTCCAGGTCCGAGTTTTCGGGCGAAGATGGAGAGAGCGATTTGGTGATGTGACTCGCGACTCTTGGTGGGAAAAAAATGACTATTCCTGCCATGGACAATAACCCCTTATTCTCGCACCTCCAATGCCGCGAATGTGGGCGCCGCTATCCGAAGGACGCGATCCACGTGTGCGAGTTCGATTTCGGACCCCTAGAAGCAGCCTACGACTACCCGGCTATCGCCAAGGCGGTTACTCGGGCAAAAATCGAAGCTCGTCCGCGATCGATGTGGCGGTACCGCGAGTTGCTGCCGATCGAAGGCGAGCCGCTGGTGGGTAAGCATACAGGATTTACACCCTTAGTCCGCGCAAATCGCCTGGCAGACCGACTCGGGGTAAAAGAGCTGTACATCAAAAACGATGCAGTAAATTTCCCCAGCCTTTCGTTCAAGGACCGCGTGGTATCGGTCGCGTTGAGCCGAGCAAAAGAGTTGGGGATAGACACTGTAGCGTGCGCTTCAACGGGCAATCTAGCCAACGCCGTCGCCGCTCATGCGGCGTCTGCCGGACTTCGCAGTTTCGTTCTTATCCCCGCGGACCTGGAGCAGAGCAAGATTTTGAACTCGTTGGTGTACGGCACCAACGTTATCGCGATCGATGGTGCGTATGATCAGGTCAATCGCCTTTGTTCAGAAGTTGCCGGCAAGTACGGGTGGGGATTCGTCAATGTGAATCTGCGTCCCTACTATGCGGAGGGCTCAAAGACCCTGGGGTTCGAGATTGTTGAACAGCTCGGCTGGAAAATTCCGCGGCATACCGTGATCCCGATGGCCAGCGGTTCTTTGCTGACCAAAGTCAACAAGGCATACGAGGAACTCGGCAAAGTGGGCTTGGTCGCAGAAACCCCCTATTCCATCTATGGGGCCCAGGCTTCCGGTTGTTCACCGATCAGTACTGCGATCAAAAATAACACCGAGACTGTACGACCGGTCAGCAAACCGCAAACCATTGCTAAATCGTTGTCGATTGGGACGCCGGCAGACGGCTATTACGCGATTAGAGCCATGAAAAAAACCGGCGGAACTGCCGACGATTGCACTGATGAAGAGATTATCAGCGCCATTCTTCTGTTAGCGGAGACAGTGGGAATCTTCGCGGAGACCGCCGGCGGTGTAACATTGGCCTGTGCGCAAAAACTAATTGCGAGCGGCGCAATTCCTCGAGATGAGTCGATCGCTCTCTGTATCACCGGCTACGGTTTGAAAACACAAGAGGCGATTGCCGAACATCTGGGTAACCCTTCTGTGATCAAACCCAATCTGCGAGCATTCGAGGCGCTGCTCGAACAACCCGTACAATCGATTTAACTTATCTGATCTCATGTCTGTCCCTGTCCGCATTCCAACCCCGTTGCGTAAGCTCACCCAAAACCAGGAGATTGTTGAAGTCGACGGTCTCACGATCCGGGACGTGATCGAGAACCTGGAGAAATCTTATCCTGGTCTAAAGGAACGCATCTGCGACGAGGAAAATAATATCCGTCGTTTTGTTAACGTGTTTGTTAACGATGAAGACATCCGTTTCCTGGAAGACGCTGCCACCCAGGTCAAGCCCGGAGATGAGGTCAGCATCGTTCCGGCGATTGCCGGAGGGTAGGTTCGGGTTCGCCGTTCACGGTTTGCCGTTGGCGGTTCGCGGTTCGAAGCAGTTTTACGGTTACTGGTTAGTGCTGGTTAATGGTTTGCGGTCTGAGGTCCGACGGTTAACGGTTTGTTGTTTTGACTACCCTGAGATCGTCCGACCTCGCCGTACCATTCCAGCTTCGCGTTCTGGTAATTGGCCTGGGGCTGATTGGGTGGGTTGAGGCGGCCCCATTGCCGGCAGAGTCTTTCGAAGGCAAGAGCGATCGTGTCCCCAAAATCCGCGCTCGTTCAATACTTGATACACCGAGTGGCGGTGTTTCGACGGTACGCGCAGGGGATCTGCAGTTCGCAGCGGTTTCGATTAATGGCTCCCTGGGTAGCTGGTGGTTAGTCGATACCGGGGCAACGATGTGTGAGTTTGATCTGGAAACGGCTAACCGGTTGCATCTAAAGCCATCCACGAGATACAAGCTTACCACTCGCTCAAAAACCCGCGGCGAACGTTCGGTCATTGTAGAAGCATCCGACTTACTAGTCGGAACGATCCACTGTGGACCGCTAGTGATACTGGCGTATCCGCTGGTTCCGGCTCTGAAATTTTCTAGAAGCCCCGCAAATTGGCCGGGCGCCTTCGACAAGACCGGATTACTGGGAATGAATCTCCTTGTCGCGAAACGTGCGTTGATCGTCTGGCGAAAACAGCAGATCTACTTAAACCCCGACGACCATCAGGTAAAATCCAAAGCCGATTACGAAGCGGAGGGCTACATCGCAGTCCCTTTGAACATCACTTCTAGCCGGCAGGTCCAGATCGATGGAACGTTAGGCAGTAATCACTATCAATTTTGCCTCGATACCGGCACACCTAGAACGACGATCGAACAGTCAGTCGTTGACCAGGGCGGGTTCCGATCGAGGCTCACTAACTCTGTCGTCAGGAGCCCGATGAATGAATTCCCTGACAGCAAAATCAGTCAGGTTATCGGCACACAATTTCGAATCGGCGACTACGATTTGAGTAGTCGCAAGATTTTGGCAGCTTCGCTCAACCTAACGAAATCTGATCGCGGCGACATTTGGGCCGGGTTAATCGGAGCGGATATTCTCTGGGACTATGATGCGGTGATCGACTTTGGCTCTAATACGTTGTATTTGCGTCGCTAGAGGAGCGCCGCCTAGAGACATCAGGGTGGCGATTACTAACAAAGTAATATCGAGGGCA
This sequence comes from Verrucomicrobiota bacterium, assembly GCA_019237325.1. Classification (GTDB taxonomy): domain Bacteria; phylum Verrucomicrobiota; class Verrucomicrobiia; order Chthoniobacterales; family JAFAMB01; genus JAFAVN01. Next base: position 11,047 of record JAFAHI010000327.1, read on the forward strand.
GCGGACCCTGCTCACCAGGATCAAGCTTGATTTTGATTAGCGAGTTCTGGCAGAAATCAGCGCATGCGGCCACTGATTTGGTTAGTTTTAGGACTGAGTGCAGGCGCGCTTTGCCAGGGACGGGCCCAAGCAGAACAAGGATTTGCCGTCGTACAAACAGCTAGAGGGAGCCAACTTCACCTTTATGCGCCTATATCGGTGAATGGATCGAAGATCGTATGGTTCGGAGTCGATCCGCCGTTTTGATCGAGTCGGCCTCGCAAGCGAGGCAGCGCTCCACGGGTGGCGCAAGCATCGCCTACGGCGCGGCAGGTTGTGTAGGCCGTCGGGATAACGCGTTACAGATCCGTAGGATCCGAGTTGAGATCCACGTGCTCGGGAGTCGGTAATTCGACGGGTGGAGGTGTGCCTTGGTGATCTAGCGGACCAACAGGCTCGGCTCTACGGACCTGGGTTTCGCCAGGATTGACTGGCAACGCTTTCGGAGCGGGCGTCCAAGAAGGCTTCGGTTGTGCCGCTGCGACGGCTTCTTTCTTTGATTTTACTGACTGGTAAGGATCTTCTCCCAATACCGTTTCCCCTTGCATTGCTACCGGTGGAAATTTAGTGGCTTCAACCGCGCTTGTCGCTCGAGGGATATCCTCATTGCGAAGGGTTTTAACAAACGACCGGCTATCGTCTCCATGGAGCCAGCAATGTTCCTTCGGCAGCTGTTTGGACGTCGTGAACTCCATAAACGTTCCTTTGCGCGGAGGTAAATCCGGATCGTTCGATACCGTGGAAAGCAATGAACATTTCGGAGACGCCGGTAAACCGGTGTTAAGGCAAACTTCGACTTTTTTTAGATCAAACGGCCGGCCAAGCTCGTGAGGAGAAAACTTGTCCAGCGAAGCATTCATCATCGCCACCCAGACTGGTAACGCGATGTCCTTGGAAAATGCGCCTCGATAAATCGTGTGCGGGCGATCGAACCCGGTCCAAACACCACAGGTAAGTTCGCTGTCGTAACCAACAAACCAATCGTCAGTGAAGTTATAGGCGGTTCCGGTCTTTCCGGCGGCGGGGAAATTCCGCAACCCATATTCCGAATGCGCTTCCGCCCCAGTCCCGGAGTTCAAGGCATCGGTCATGAACGAATGGACCTCGTAGGCGATTTGTGGATCGATGACCTTGCGTTGCTGAGGTTCGGCCCTAAACACGGTTTTGCCGTCCTGGGTTTCGATACGCGTGATTAACATCAGACGATCAGTCCGTGAACCTTCATTCGGGAATATGGTATAGGCAGTGACTAAGTCCCCTAGAGCAACCTCGCTACTGCCAAGAAACGTAGCCGGGAACGGTCTCAACTCGTCATCGATTCCGGCTGCTTTAGCTAGCTTAATAACAGATTCCAATCCCGCTTGGATTCCGACTCGAACGCTGGCGGCGTTCTTCGATAACGCGAATGCTTTCCGGAGTGGGATCGCTCCTTCGTACCGATTATCAGATTTTTCTACCCCCCACTCACCAAGGATGCCGTTGGTCCCTCCGATCATCACTTGCCGATTATCCATCGGCGAATCCTCGACAAGCGATCCCGGAAAAACGCCTTTGGCAAGCGCAGCGGCGTAAACAAACGGAATGAAAGCAGTCCCAGCGGGGCGCTTGGATTGAAATGCTCGATCGTATTCGCTTTGCGAATAGTCACGACCGCCAACGAGCGCAAGGATTCCGCCGGTCCGATTATCAACCGCCAGGACTGCTCCATTCAAATAATCGGGCGTCGGCGGGACACCTTCTTTATGCGTCGCTTTCCATTCCCGTAGTCCTTCAGTGAACTGATCGTAGGTCTGATGCTGATAGCCATCAGTCCGCTCGACCTGCAACAGTTGCCGTTGCAATGCCTCTTCGCCGGTCCGCTGCAAAACTGGATCGATCGTGGTGTAGATTTTGTAGCCTTCACTGGCAAGAGACTCATAATCGAGCTCCGACTGCACTTGCTGGCGAATTGCGTCGATCACATAAGATTGGTAGACGACATTCGTCTTCGGCCGCACTTCCAACGGATGCGCTATCTCTTCATCCGCTTGTTGCTGAGTGATCTTGTGATTCTCCACCATTCGGCCGAGCACGAAGTTGCGCTCTTCAGTCGCCGCCGTCAGATTTTTCCAAGGCGAAAGATTGTTAGGACTTTTGAGCAGACTCGCCAACATCGCAGCTTCACCGATCGAGAGCTCCATCGCCGATTTCCCGAAATAACCGCGGGCAGCCGCTTCCGCCCCATAAAGCCCGCCGCCGAAGTAAACCCGGTTCAGGTACAGCTCCATAATCTTGTCTTTAGGCAATGCCTTGTCGATTCGCATGGCCAGAAAGACTTCCAGGATCTTTCGATCGTAGGTTCGATCACGCAGATCGAAGGTATTTCGCGCAAGCTGCTGAGTCAGCGTAGAGGCTCCCTGACGGATTCGGCCTGCAGCCGTGTTCTTGAAAAAGGCGCGAATGATTCCCCAAAAGTCGATCCCCCGATGCTCATAAAACCGATTGTCTTCCGCTGAAATCACTGCCGCCACCAAATACGGCGAGATTTGGCTCAGGCTCACCTGTTCACGGTTACGAATGAAAATCTTGCCGTAAACCTGGCCATATCGATCGTAGATGACGCTGGCCGATTCGAGGTCTTCAAGTTTAGCCAGGTCAAATTCCTCCGCTTTCTTCTCGTAGCGAACGATCCCCCAGAAATACACAAATCCGGCCCCCCCTGCCAAACACACCAGCAGTCCCACGAGGGCAAGAAACCATATTCGCCGATAAAAAGGCTTACGGGCTGCTGGTTGGGAAGTGTCAGGCATCAGCATCTGGAGCCTCACAGCTTTCACCAGCATTGCGGTCATTCAAACGAAAAATCGCCGTGCGCACCGGGATCGCCGCGAACGGAGGGAACGAAGTCTGAAGCTCTTCGCTAGTCGTAAACGGCGTTTTCAGCCTCTCACGACAGGCGCCGTCGTCGTCCACAAATCAGTTCCTGCAAGTCAGAAACCGGTTTGTGCCGCCCGCGCATTGCGTTACTTGAAAGGGGTGTCCAATCGCAACACGGAGCTCCAGCAGATTATTCGCGAAGAAATTGTGCGCCTCGGCCGGATTACTTGCGAACGATTCACCGAGCTGGCGCTTTACCATCCTCGCCTGGGTTATTACTCACAGGAATGCCTGAGGGTCGGCCGCAGAGGCGATTTCATTACGAACGTCAGTGTGGGAAGGCTTTTCGGGGAAATTCTCGCGGACCAGATTGTCGAGCTATGGGAGCTTCTCGGCCGTCCTACTGAATTCACCATCGTCGAAGCAGGTGCAGAGAGCGGAGAATTAGCGTCAGATTTGCTCGGTCGTCTTACTCAAGTTGGACCGGCTATCGGGTGGAGCTACGTGATCGCGGAGCCCAATGAATTGAAGCAAGAGCAACAGAAAGCGCGGCTTCATCGAAAATCGGACGAGCAGGAGCTCGTCCCTACCCGCTCGGTTCGTTGGGTGAGGACCATCGAAGAATTGGAGCCGATCACCGGTATCATCTTGGGCAACGAACTCTTGGATGCCATCCCAACTTGTGTGGTCGAGTTCTTAGAGGATCGCTGGCGCGAGGTCTGTGTCACTCTGGAAAACGACAGTTTTAAATTTAGTTTGGAGCCAATCAAAGACCCGCGATTAACTGCGAGGATCGCCAAGATTCCTCTGCCCCTGCCGCAGCCTTACCGAACGGAAGTCAATCTCGCCGCAACGGACTGGATTCGTGACGCCGCAAGAAATCTTCGTCGCGGATTCATCCTCATGATCGACTACGGTTATTCGCGAAGCGATTATTATTCGCCATTGAGGACGGAAGGAACTCTCGCCTTATACCGGAATCAGCAACAGCAAGAAAATATGTTTGAAGGGATTGGCGAGACCGATATCACGGCTCATGTTGATTTTACTGCCATAGCGGAAGCAGGTCTGGAGGCCGGTTGTCAGCTGATCGGTTTTACAGACCAACATCATTTTATGGTCGGCGCCGGGGAAAGCAGGATGCGATCCTTTGAAAGCAGCGAAGGGGGCAAGCGTAGAGATCAGTTTCTGCGGGCATACAAGACCCTAATGCATCCAGAAATGATGGGGCTTGCGTTTAAGTATATGCTCATGGGTAAAAACGTACCGGCGACGGAGAAACTGAGCGGCTTCAGATATGCGAGCGAGGCGAAGAAGATGTTAGGCCTATAAGTGGGAGATGTAGTGGACCACCCGACTGAACGGTTTTGTCTTTCCTCTGCGCACACCAGAATTGTTATAAGCACTCACCTGTCGGGTCGCGGCTTAATAAGCCTGTGGTGTTAGGGACGGCAATGTTGGAGGCCAGTGATTTGAACTGCCATTATTCAAAGCAGATTAGCTCCGCCTTATGGGACGCGAGTGGTCACGGGCTAAATGCGAAATTGGTCTACGAGAGGGGCAAAAAAGTGCTACGCGTTTGGTAGAGATCGAGGTGACTACCGAACCGAGCGGTTTTGTCTTGCCACTGCGTACACCAAACTTGTTATAAGCACTCACATGTCAGCTTGCCGGTTTCCGGTTGTTCTGTGGTTGTTTTTGCTAGTTGGCGGCACGCAGTCAGGAGTCGCTCAACAGAATTTTGGTGTGGTCCAAGGAAGATTGGCAGAGACCACCAGACAGGTTGCGGTCACAGGAAGATTGATGCCACAAAAGGTAGGGACCGGCATCGCATTCACCGTACCTGTCTCAGTCAACGGTTCGAAACAAACGTGGTGGGTCGTAGACACAGGTGCCCCCCTGTGCATGATAGATCCTTCATTCTCTCAGAAGCTGGGTCTCCAGGCTGACGACAAAGTAGGACGTTTTCCCATCACGATGATCAATGATTTCGAGACAGGTACCTTTCACTGCAGTGGTATTGCTTGCAAAGTTCAATCCATCGACGTGATAAAGAGCGCAGCCCTCAGGAACGAGAGTGGAGCATTTGAGAAAACCGGAATGGTGGGGGTCAATCTGCTGTCAAAATACGGCGCGCTAATTAATTGCCGGACACAACAGATCTTCCTCTCCCCAAGCGGCAACCTCGGAATGTCTCGAGAGAAATACGAGCAAATGGGGTTCACCTACGTACCTATGAACGTTACATCCAAAAACAGGCTTGAAGTAACGGGGACACTCGACGGGAAGGAATTCAGCTTTTATCTCGATACTGGAGCGTATTCCACGCTGTTGGACGATTCGATCCGCAACGAGGTGCAGCTTCCCTTCCTCCAAACTAACGTGCAGACGAAGGCGCCATTTGCAAACATGAGCAAGTTCGCTCGCTACAGCTACGGGTTCGCCACGGATTTCAAGTTAGGAAACTACGACGCCAAGGGCGCGCGTCTCGGGTCAACGATGCTCAACTGGACAGAGGCGGGCTCCTCGCACCGATTCGCCGGTTTTATCGGGATGGACTTTTTGTATTACCGTTCGGCTATCATCGATATCGGTGGACGCGCGCTTTATCTTAAACCGTCTTCAACCCCTAAGTAATTTGACGCTGCTGTACTCCCGGCCACATTAGCTCCGTCTTATGGGACGCCAGTGGTTACAAGCCAAACGTGAAGTTGCTCATCTAAAAAAAGGCCAGGCGGTCGGTAAATTGGTCAAAGAAATCATGGTCGCCGCGAAGCTCGGAGGCGCGGAACCAGAGAACAATGCGCGGTTAGGAGCTGCGGTTGAGAAGGCTCGCAAGATGAGCGTCAGCCGCGACGTGATTGAGCGAGCTATAAAGAAAGGCGCTGGCATCGGTGATGAAAAACTGGTTTTGACGAGTGTCGTATTCGAGGGCTATGCGCCGCATAAAGTCCCGGTCATTGTCGAGGTCTTCACCGATAACCAAAATCGAACGGCGCCGGAGATCCGGATGTTATTCAAATCCGGCCAACTTGGGACTCCAGGCAGCAACAAATTCCTCTTTGATCATGTTGGCCTCGTAGAGGCCTATCGGGCCGAACCCGGTGTGGACATCGAAGCGGCGGCGATTGAAGCCGGAGCAAACGAGGTAGAACCTTTGTCGCCGGAAGGCAATGACAGTATCCCTGAGGGAAGCACCGGGGCGCGGTTCATTACCGATCGGTCCGGGACGCATACCGCATCTCAATGGCTAAGCCAGAATGGCTGGACTGTCGTGACCAGCGAGACCGGCTATCTCGCTAAAAAGAAGGTGGAGCTGGCGGAACAAGAACGGATTGAGGTGGGCGAATTCTTACAAGCACTCGAGGATCACGATGATGTCCACCGGGTGTGGGCGGCGGTTTGAGGGAAAATCCAGCGAAAGTTCAGAATCTCTGAAGGAGAACCAGCAGCGTGCACCGGCCAATCTAACGCCCGCCCAGACGCTTGAGGCCCATGAGGCTTTTGAATTGAGGGGGTCAAAAGCTCGAAAATGATCGAATTCAGAGCTATTGTTGTTGCAGAGATCAGCCCCGATCCTTAGATTGTGCCACCGAAAATGACCGCCAAAAAGCCCCTTTTGCATGTTGTCCACAAAGAGGTTTTGAGTCCCAAAAAGTTTTTGGTTCGCTTAGCCGAGCAACCAAAGAATATTGCTCGCGCTCGCATTAGAGCACCTAAAATCGGCCAAAACGGATTTGGCAAAATCGTCGTCAGTTACAAAAATCCGATCCTCGAGCGTGTAAAGCCATAGCATGGCTGATGACAGATCCCTGTCGCGAAGTACCGAGGATAGGCCTTCGGACCCGTTACCTCTGGTTGATGATCGTTAGCTCGAATTGTTCAAGCAATTTGTCTCGATTCAAAAAGATCAAATCGACCTCAAGACAAAGGAGATCGCTTTAAGCGAAAAGCAGCTGGAGTTCGAAGAAACCAGTCTCAAACTGAATCACGAATACGCTCTAAAAGCGCTAGGAGCTCAGACTGTTGACCGCGAGGCAGACCGCGTGGTGCGAAAAAGGATCATTACCTGGAGTTTTTCGTCCTTGGCATTGGTTCTCGTCTTACTGGCTGCGTTTTGCTTTTATGCTCTGACTGCGGGTAAACTTGAGATGGTTAAAGACATTATGCTGCAAATCTTTGGGACCGGAGGCTTGGGCGCAGCTGCTTTTTTTATCGCACGATCGGTTTACAAATCCCCGAAGGCTCCAGAGGAAGATTCGGAAGAATAGTTCCCTTCTCTCCCCGCACCCCTACCGATATCTCCCTATGGGATCAGTGATCAAAGCGCAAATACTGGTAAAATCTTAATGACCCCCACTTGATTTTTAGCCTCTCACCGCAACAAAAGCATGTAACGTGCCTAGGACTTTTGCAACTGGCGTGCAATTGGAACTGAAACCGATCACATTCCGGTGCCGTTTTCGGATGGTCCAATAGCTCGTGAAGTCTTTTTCACAGCGGATTTACATGCCGGAGAGGGGACTCGAACCCCTAAGGATTGCTCCACCAGATCCTAAGTCTGGCGCGTCTGCCAATTTCGCCACCCCGGCCTCTTTGAAACGAACTGCGATTAAGCCATAGTTCCGTTCAAAAATCAATTGGACGCAACTCGAGAAATCTCACAGCGAGATCAGAGCGCGGCGAGCCGCAACCACACGGAGACAACAGCCTCGCGCAGAGGTCGCAACGGACGCAGAGGTGAAGAAGATAAAATTTTCCTCAAACGAAAGGATTCTGACTTTGATGTCACAAAGGCTGCAAAGACTGATTCTTTAAACAGAGGCAACCGAGGAAAGGGAGGATATGCCGCCCAACGGCGGAGCTACCGCTAACGAACAGGACCAATGTCATGGAAATCCAAGAGTTTCTGAAAGAGATCTCAAACGCCTTTGGCTTCTATCCCCGGCATCGAGGCGGTGGCTTGGTGCGGTTCCGCTGCAATGGGTGTCGCAGACGCTCATTCGGATTTTGACTTCTATGTTTATACCAGTGCTCCGGTACCGGTCGAAAGTCGAAGGGCGGTCATTTTAGAGCGCTCACGGCATTCTCAGCTAGACAACACGTTCTGGGAACTAGAAGACGAATGGATTGATCGGGAAGACCGACGATTCAACGCGATGTACCGCGCCTGTGACTTCGTGCTTGGCGAAATTGCTGCCCGGCTGGAACGCTATTCTGCGGACTTAGGCTACACGACCGCCTATTGTTTCAGCGTTGCCAATGGGTTCATTCTGCATGACCAACGACAGTGGTTAAGCACGGTGCAAGAGCGGCTGCGTCAGCCCTTTCCGGAACCATTGATCGAATCCGTTGTCGCGAAAAACCGGCCGGTGCTCGGAGGCGGAATTCAGTCCTGTTAGTTGGCACAGATGAAGGCCGCGATTGCGCGCGATGATCTAATTAGTCTTAACCATCGGGTCGCGGCCTGGATCGCGAGCTATACCGATATTCTTTTTGCGGTAAATCGCAGATATCACCCCGGCGAGAAACGGCTTTTGATGTATATGCAAGGTTTGCCGGGCCTCCCAGAGGGTGCTCTGGAAGATGTTCCCCAGCTTTGCGAATTGGCAGGTAGTCTTTCGTCTCCAATCGTCGAGCATGTGTCAGCGATGTTGGATAAGCTGGATCGGTGGCTGGAGGGGAACATTAAGTGATAGTTCCGTAGCGCTTCCCCCGGCCGGTTAAACCTCTTGCGCCTCTTCAGGGCTGGCTTTTCTTTGGTCGCAACTTGGGGTTGAAACCCAGGTTGAAACCCCAGGCTAAGTCCTTAGGTCCCTTTGGGACAAAAATCATATGCGGCCGCATACGCAGCCGCCCGACCAATCACCTCTCACCAATCACCAATCACTTCTCACTTTTCCGCCCCACCGGCTTGTGGTCGACCCTCAGCCGAATTAAATTTCCTTCTTACATGGCTGACTCGTTCGTTCATCTCCACCTGCACACTGAATACTCTCTCCTGGACGGCGCGATCCGGATCCCTGACCTGATGAAAAAGTCGGTCGAGTACGGGATGCCGGCGGTTGCCATTAGCGACCATGGCAACATGTACGGGGTGATCGAGTTTTATCAGGCTGCGCAGAAGGCCGGGATTAAGCCGATTGTCGGTTGTGAAGTTTACATGGCCCCGGGCAAGAGGACGGATCGAAGCGCCGCCTCCGCCAGAGATGCTTCTTTCCATTTCAATTTGTTAGCGAAGGATTTCACCGGCTATAGCAATTTGGTGAAACTGGTGTCGGAAGCGTATCTCACCGGGTTCCATTACAAGCCAAGAATTGATAAGGACTTACTGGTTGCGCACAGCGAGGGCTTGATCGGTCTAAGCTCCTGTCTCAAAGGCGAAATCAGTGTCGCTATTCAAAATGGCGATCTGAAAAAGGCCGAAGAAACGGCCGGCATCTTTCGAGATATCTTTGGCGCCGGCAATTTCTTCCTCGAGATGCAAGACCATGGGTTGGAGCAACAACACCTGGTCAATGGTCAGCTGAAGAAAATCGCGGCGAAGCTGGATCTGCCGTTGGTGGCAACCAACGATGCGCATTTTTTGGAACGGTCCCATCATGAGGCCCACGATGTGATGATCTGTATCGGCACCAGCGCAATGGTCCACGACGAGCGCCGGATGCGATATCCGACCGAGGTCTATTTCAAATCGCCAGAGGAAATGGCCGCACTATTCGCGGATTGCCCGGAGGCACTGAAGAATACACTGAAGATCGCGGAGATGTGCGATCTAAAGCTGGATTTCGGCATCTCAAAATATCCGGCTTATGAACCGCCCACTGGTAAAACCAGAGAGAATCACCTTCGCGAACTTTGTTACGAAGGCTTGAACCGTCGATTCGGCGAGCGCGCCGAATCGGACAAAGAGCTCCGCGAACGACTGGATTACGAGCTTTCGGTAATCGAAAAGACCGGGTTTACGAGCTACTTCTTGATCGTTTGGGATTTCATTCATTTTGCTAAGTCGCACGGCATTCCGGTCGGTCCTGGACGCGGTTCGGCGGCGGGCTCGTTGATTGCCTATGTGCTGTCGATTACGGACCTTGATCCCCTGCGGTTCGGCCTGATTTTCGAGCGGTTTTTGAATCCGGAAAGAGTCAGTCCACCGGATATCGACGTTGATTTTTGCCAGAACCGGCGGGGTGAAGTCATCGAATACGTGCGCCAGAAGTACGGAGACCGGGCGGTCTCGCAAATCATCACATTCGGCACCTTAGGCGCGAAGAGCGTGGTTCGCGATGTAGGCCGTGTCCTCGGGCTCAGTTACGGCGATGCGGATCGCATCGCTAAAATGATCCCAAATGAGCTGGGGATCACGCTCTCGTCGGCTTACGAGAAAAACCCCGAGCTCAAGCAGGCAGTCGACACCGAGGAAGCGACCCAGCAATTGTGGGGGCTAGCCACTCTCTTAGAAGGGTTGACCCGCAATACCGGAATCCATGCCGCCGGCGTCGTAATCGGTGACAAACCCCTGGATGAGTATATCCCTCTGTGTCGCGGAAACGACGACGAGGTAGTGACGGAATATGCCATGGGTCCCCTCACCGACCTGGGGATGTTGAAAATGGATTTCCTCGGGTTGAAAACTCTCACAGTCCTCGACGATGCCGCCATTTTGATCCGGCAACGCGATGCACAATTTTCCTTAGGAAACATTCCTTTAGAGGATCGCGCCACGTTTGATCTCCTGAACCGGGGAGAAACCATTGGGGTCTTCCAGTTGGAATCCGGCGGCATGACCAATCTGTGTAAGCAGTTCGATGTTAATGCTCTCGACGATATCATTGCCTTGATTGCGCTTTATCGGCCGGGCCCGATGGAGCTCATCCCCGACTACATCAAGCGGAAGAAGGGGTTAACCAAGATCAAATATGAACACCCGCTTTTGAAAGAGGTCTGTGCGGACACTTACGGAGTCATGATCTATCAGGAGCAGGTGCAACGAGCGGCCAATGTGCTCGCTGGTTACACGCTGGGTCAAGCCGACCTGCTCCGCCGCGCCATGGGCAAAAAGGACAAGGAGAAGATGGCCAAAGAGCGGGGCAATTTCATTGCGGGGTGCAAACGGGTAAATGACATCGACGAGAAGAAAGCGAACGCAATCTTCGACTTATTGGAAAAGTTCGCCGGCTACGGTTTTAACAAGAGCCACAGCGCGGCCTACGGCTTGATCAGCTACCAAACTGCTTATTTGAAGGCGAATTATCCGGTCGAGTTTATGGCCGGGTTACTCAGCAACGAAGTGAACAATACCGATAAGATTTCGGTGTTCGTTGCGGAATGCCAGCGGATGGGGATGGCGATCTTGCCGCCAGATGTCAATCGAAGCAGCCTCAAATTTGTACCTGAAGCGACCGAGCACGGGAATGGAATCCGTTACGGGCTTTCCGCGATTAAAAATATTGGTGAAGCCTCCATGGCAGCAGCGATCAAGGAACGGGAGAAAGCCGGACCGTTTAAATCGTTGGATGACTATTGCGGGCGTCTCGATTCGCGGTCGGTTAATCGGAAAAGCCTGGAAAGCTTGATCAGGGCAGGCGCCTTTGATTTCACGGGACAGGATCGAGCGCAATTGTTCGCTCAAATCGATCAGGCACTGGCTGCCGGAGCCGCTTTACAGAAAGACCGTTTGACCGGTCAAGTGTCATTATTCGGCGACCTTGAGCTTGCCCCCGCTGCCGGGAAACGGAATGGGCGGAGCACCGAATTCACGCCATGGAGCATGAGCGAGAAGCTTGCCTATGAGAAAGAGCTGCTCGGATTTTATGTGACTGGCCATCCGTTGGATGCTTACCGTGACCTCCTCGAAGGCGGCAAATACACGGCCATTACGGACCTTGCGAACCTGGAGGACAGAGAACAGGTCAAGGTCGCCGGTACCATCTCAAGCTTAGAAAAGAAGTTTACCCGGAAAGACGGCAAGCCGTTCGCGGTGATGACGCTCGAGGATTTTACCGGCACAAGCGAAGTGCTGGTCTGGGCAGATGTATTCGCCAGGTTCGGGAAAGAGTTGGAAGCCGGCAAAATCGTTGCAGTTTCCGCGAAATTGGAACGGCGCGACGATACCGTGCGCCTGATCGCCTCTGAAATCGGTCCGGTAGCGAAAGGGAAAAAAGCCGGCGCCATGACGATTGATATCGCTCTGGAGCGAACCGATGAAGATAAGCTGTTTGCTTTGAGGGAGTTAATTATGAAGCATCCCGGGCCACAAGCTCTATTTCTGCGGTTTCGAGCCCCAGACGGCCAAGAACTGAAGGTGAAAACGAATACCGGGTATTCGGTCCGGGATGACGAGTCATTCCGCGAAGAGCTGGCCCAGCTGCTGGGTTAGGGGTTCACAGTTCACAGTTCACAGTTCACAGTTCACAGTTCACCGTTCGCAGTTCGCAGTTCTCGGTCGGCGGTCGGATGCTTACGCTGTTTTTGGGTACCTGGGACTCTAATGGCCGCGCAAAAATGGGACTTATGGGAGGTTGGCTGTGTTGGAGTCAGCGGGGGGGCAAAGTGGTTAATGGTGAACAGTGAACTGCGAACGGGGAACAATGACTGTTCTCTTCTTGCAAATGGCGGGTTTCGCATTAGTGTCGACGTTCCCGTCGCCTGGACTATGACTCCCTTTAACCGCGAAGTGAAGATTTTCTCGGGTTCTGCTCATCCCGAGCTCGCCCAGAAGATTGCTAAATCTATGGGTGCCCCCCTGGGGGAAGCTACCGTCAGCTCGTTTCCGGACGGTGAAAGCCGGGTCAAAATCAACGAGAATATTCGCGGCCGAGACGTCTTTATTGTCCAGCCTACGTGCCCCCCCACGAATCAAAATTTGATGGAGCTGCTCATCATGATTGATGCAGCTCGCCGGGCCAGCGCTTATCGGATTACGGCTGTGATGCCCTATTTCGGGTACGCGCGTCAGGACCGAAAGGATCAACCCCGGGTTCCGATCACCGCTAAATTGGTAGCCAACTTGCTGGTCGCTGCCGGCACACATCGGGTTCTGACGCTCGATCTGCACGCGCAACAGATCCAAGGTTTTTTCGATATCCCAGTCGATCATTTGTACGCGGCGCCGGTGCTTATCCGGTATATCCGGCAAAAGAGGCTGGATAACCTGGTAATCGTTTCCCCTGATGTAGGCGGCCTAAAGCTAGCCTCGGCTTACGCGGAAGCGTTGGGAGCGACCCTCGCCATCGTCGGCAAAAGACGCACTAGCCCTACCGAAACCGAAGCGCTGCACGTGATCGGCGATGTGGACGGCAAGAATGTTCTGATGGTCGACGACTTGACCGAAACAGCGGGAACTTTAACCAGCGCGGCGGCCCTCCTAAAGAAACAGGGCGCTCAAGAGATTTATGCCGGGGTTTCGCACGCGGTTTTCACCGATATCGCCCACGAGCGCTTGCGCAAATCGACGATTTTGGAATTGATCACGACTGACAGCACACCCGTTCGGTTGCACCCGGACTGCCGGATCACGGTGTTATCGATCGCAGAACTTTTGGGACAAGGTATCCAACGAATTTATTCTAATGAGTCGGTGAGTTCACTCTTCGACGTCCAGACGGAACAGTGAGGTTACATCTATGGCGCAACAAGCTAAATTGACGGTGCAGAAGCGGGCCGAAGTAGGCCGCAACGCAATAAAGAAGGTTCGTAAGCAAGGTCTGATTCCTGGCGTTATCTACGGAGTGGGACAGGAGCCGATCAATCTCGAGGTTAACGGTCGTCAGCTCTCCACGGTACTGGCGCATGCCTCCAGCGAGAACATCTTGCTCGAGTTGGAGATCGTCGACGGCGACGACAAGCGCAACTCGTTGGCGATGATTCAGGAGGTGCAACACCATCCGCTGCAGCGCCAGATTTTACACGTCGATTTTCACGCTGTTTCGGCCACTGAGAAAATCACGGCTGAAGTGCCGATCGAGGCGGTCGGTGAACCGATTGGGGTTAAGACCGGGGGCGGACTGCTGGAGCATATTTTGCGCGACCTGGAGGTCGAATGTCTGCCGGGAGATTTGCCGGAACGAATCCAAGTGGATGTGAGCGGCCTGGATCTCAACCAGTCAATTCACGTGAAAGAGCTTCAGCTTCCAGCCGGGGTCGAAGCAGTTACCGACGGTGATTTGACGGTGGTAGCGGTTAGCGAAGCCCGAGTTGAAGAAGAGCCGACAGAAGCTCTGGGAGCCGCACCGGCGGCGCCAGAAGTCATCTCGGCCAAGAAGCCCGAGGAGGGCGCCGCGCCAGCGGAGTCTTAATTCGTTTCCGCAATGGCGCATTTGCGGCTGCTAGCCGGTCTCGGTAATCCTGGACCAGAATACAACACGACGCGCCATAACGTTGGCTTCATGGTCCTTGATCGGCTGGCCCAACAGGAAGGGCTGGCCTTCGCGGCCACATCCAAGTGGGATTGCCTCTGGACGCGCTGGAATGAGGTAATCCTGGTCAAGCCGATGACTTACATGAATCGCAGCGGCGATTCTGTAGCCGGCGTGCTTCGGTATTTTCGAATCGAACCTACCGAACTGCTTGTGGTCGTTGATGATGTGGCCTTGCCGCTGGGCAGGTTACGGCTACGTTCGTCAGGGAGCGACGGCGGTCATAATGGGCTAGGATCAATCATCGCTCATTTGGGAGAGGAAGTACCGCGCTTGCGCGTGGGCGTTGGCGCCGCGGCGGATAGCGCCGATTTAGTTAATCATGTTCTGGGCCCTTTCTCGAAAGCAGAATTGGCGGTAGTAAGCCGGTCTGTGGAAAGAGCAACAGAAGCGGTCCGCAAGATAGTGGAAGCTGGACTAGAAACAGCGATGAATATATTCAATCGTGCAGAATAATATTGCATACATTATGAAAAACCGTTATGAGTGTTTAATGGCCTTGGATACCAAGGGCCAGGAAGATAGTGTGAAAGAGATTGTTGATCGTCTTGAGGCCGAGTTTACCAAAGAAGGAGCGACCATCGAGCAGGTCCAAAAGATGGATAAACGGCAACTCGCTTATGCCCCGCGTAACGTGGAGTCCGCCTACTATGTTAACTTCGTCTTTGAAGCCGACCCGAGTCTGATTGCTAAACTCCGCGGAAAATTCAAGCTCGATCCTTTGGTCTTTTTGCAACATTATCAGCAATTGCCGGTGAACAACTCAAAACCGGCGCGAAAAGAATAGGATCACTATGGCGAATCTGAACCGCGTTCTATTAATCGGTAATCTGACCCGGGACCCAGAGATCCGGTATACACCGAAAGGGACGGCGGTCGCTGAGATCGGCATAGCAGTAAACCGCGTATTCAGTGGGGAGGATGGCGAAAAACGAGAAGAGGTTACTTTCGTCGATGTCACCCTCTGGAGCCGGCTAGCTGAGATCGCCGAACAATATTTGAAAAAAGGCCGTTCAGTCTTTATCGAAGGACGTCTGCAACTGGATTCTTGGGACGATAAGCAGACCGGCCAGAAACGGTCACGACTGCGGGTGGTAGGCGAAAACCTGCAGATGCTTGGGGCTCGTGGTGAAGGTGATTCCGGCGGGACAGGCGGTGCGCCAGCCCCTCGCCGTTCAGCCCCTGCGCCAGCACCGAGACCAAATCCTCCGCGCGACCCGGACCTCGATACCGAGCCGGACGATATCCCGTTTTGAGTTCACCGTTTGCGGTTTGTAGTTGGCCGTTCGCGGTTGCCGACAACGAGTTCGTAATTCACGTAAGCCGTTTGTGATTCGCAGCTTACCGTCTACGGTTCGTTTTCTTGTCTTGCCGCTCTCCAAATCAATCCGGTCGGCCTGATTTTGAGGCAAGGACCAACCACTTTATCAGGAGGTCTCCCCATTGCTGTAGACGTCTGGGTCGTGACGGTGCATGAAGCGATCGGGCTGCGACAACTCCGCAAAACCAAATCTGCGGTAAAGCTCGTGCGCATCCGCAGTGGCGAGCATCCAGCGGCGTAAGCCTTGCAGATGGGGGTGGGCTAGTACCGCTTCCATCAGGCGTTTCGACAGACCTTGGCCGCGGTGTTCGGGCAGGATGAAAACATCTGCGAGGTAGGCAAAGGTAGCGCGGTCCGTTGCCACTCTGGCGAAGCCGACTTGCCGCCACTCCGAATCCGGATTGGCATTCCCCAAAGCGTAGACACCGAAACAGAGCGAATTAGCGATTGAACGCGCGACTACGTCTCGCGGAATGCCGCACGCCCAATAGCTGTGTTCCGAAAGGAATTTGTGTATGAGGTCAAGGTCAAGCTTGGTGGGGTCCGCGCTGATCAGGTATTCCATGTTGCGCATCTAATCTAATTAGCCCGCAAAAATGTTCCCGGATATTGTAAAATCGCCGGGTCGGCTGTCACAAAGGTCAGGCCAGCCGCTCTCGCCTGGGCTAACATAATT
>JAFAHI010000351.1 GCA_019237325.1 Verrucomicrobiota bacterium
TAACAACATCGGATACGGTTGATGGGCCGCGCTCCCAAAGCACTTCCATGGGCCGCAACTCAGCGTCGGTCAAAGTAGGTGACGGTCTCCGAGCCATTTCTATTAAAGAATTAATAGACTCTTTGCAGAACGCGTTTCCCGCGTCAACTAATTCTTTAATAGATTGAGAGAAAAAAAGGCCACGAACGAAAAAACTTAAACGCGAATGGACACGAATAAATTAGCGACAAACGTGGGAGCGCGCCATGGCCTGGAGGGGAGCCGCTTTGGACCGTGAGGATTGGACCTCGTGCGTTTTATCCTGGCGCGTGTCTGGCCCAACATGGTGTTAAACGGGCGGCTCCCGCTAACGTATCTGGCGTTTCAAATCCCACCGCTCTTCACGTAAAATCGTCGAACCGAATCGCTACGTGAAAAATGTCACGCTGGGTAATTCGCGGGAGCCGCCTGTTTAACACACTGCGAGGTCATAACCGCGTTTGGGACAAAACAGACGAGGCCCTAATCGTAACGCTCCAAAGCGGATCCCCTCCAAGCGATGGGTGCGCTTCTAAGTTGTCTCGTTTTCATTCGCGTCCATCCTGTCCATTCGCGGTTGAGTGTTTTCCCCTCCGGTTAGTTATAAACGGTCCAGAAACTCGAGTCCTTTTGCTTTGGGTGTAAGCCCTTTCTGGGCTAGCCACCCCGGGTTATACAATCGCGAAACGTAACGCGAGCCGGCATCGCACAAGATCGTCGCAATGACTTGACCGCTTCCGCCTTCTTTCGCCAGCTTGACCGCGGCGCACACGTTGATGGCTGAGGAGAGGCTGAGGAAAAGACCTTCGGCATGGAGCAAATGATAAAGCATCTCCACGGCCACATCGTCCTTGATCCGATACGCTTGATCGATTTTTACGCCGTCCAGGTTCTTGGTGACGCGGCTTTGTCCAATCCCTTCGGCTACGGAATCGCCATCGTTGATTTCGGTATGCCCAAACTTTACCCAGGACCAGATTGCGGCTCCATACGGGTCTGCCGCCACAATCTGTACGTTTGGATTTTGTTCCTTAAGAAAAAGAGCGATTCCTGCGAGTGTGCCACCAGTGCCAACCGAGGCCACAAAACCCGTGAGCCGATTTTTAGTCTGTTCCCAGATCTCCGGCCCGGTCGACTGATAATGGGCGAGACGATTGGCCACATTATCGAATTGATTGGCCCAAAAACCTTTTGATGTCTGTGCGGCAACCCGCCCGGAGATGCGAATGTAATTATCGGGATCTTTATAGGGCTTTTCCGGGACCGTTCTGACTTCGGCGCCCATGGCGCGCAATCCTTCGATTTTTTCTTGGGATTGAGTCTCGGGAATGATAATCAACGTGCGATACCCGCGCGCATTTCCGACTAGCGCCAACCCAATACCGGTGTTCCCTGCGGTGCCCTCTACGATAGTTCCACCAGGCTCGAGCGCTCCAGAAGCTTCAGCATCGAGCACGATTCCCAGAGCGGCGCGATCCTTTACCGACCCGCCCGGGTTCAAGAACTCTGCTTTTCCCCAGATCTCGCAACCGGTCGCTTCGGATAGTTTGCCCAATCGAAGGAGCGGAGTACGGCCAATGGTTTCGCAAAATCCTTCGGTAACAAACCCGAAAGGCGCAGGTCTGGAGGAATCAAACTTGAGCATGCCTCAAATAGAGCGAAAGATTTGCCCCGCGAAAGGAAATCCGAACCGCGAATGCACGCCAATGGACGCGAATACGAGAGACTCGGGATTCTAGTTGGATCGGTGGCCTGGCTGGCAAACTTCGTGCTTGGATTGACACTAATTTTTCTGTTGGTCGGTCTTCGATGGGCAACCCTTATCTCTAGCGCGGTCACTGTTCTTCTCAGCCTGGACTTTTTTCCTGTATTCTCGGCCAATATTCCGGCTGATGAGTGCGGTGTTGGACGCGCCGTTTTGCGACCTGTGGGAGTGGGTGTCTGGTTTTGGTTTGGCAGCATTGCCGCCGCTTTCATCGGCGCGTCGGTCCTATTTCTTGCGCCGAGAACCTTACTTCCTCAGTTGCCGGCGCCAAGAGAGCCCGCTCAATGATGCGCAAGGAGAGTCGTTCAATCTGCGTTCAATCTGCGTTCATCTGCGGTTAAAAGGTTTTCATTCGCGTTAATTCGTGTCCATTCGCGGTTATGATCCTTCAATCCATTGGTTGGTGGTGTTTTGTTCCCCAAAAGCTCACACCCGCGCAGTTCGTCAGTTCGGCAGCTGAAGCGGGTTTTACCGCGCTCGATCTAGTGCCGCCGGAATATTGGTCTCTGGTTATTGATCACGGATTAACCATCTCCTCGATTCAGGGCCACCTGCCGTTGGAGATCGGTCTCAATAGAGTGGACCAGCATGAA
Organism: Verrucomicrobiota bacterium; assembly: GCA_019237325.1. Classification (GTDB taxonomy): domain Bacteria; phylum Verrucomicrobiota; class Verrucomicrobiia; order Chthoniobacterales; family JAFAMB01; genus JAFAVN01. Next base: position 2,377 of record JAFAHI010000351.1, read on the forward strand.
CGGATCGAACAAGAGGTCCGGGCTGCGATTGCCAATGCTCAACGACTTAGAATTCCTAACGTCCTTTGCTTTAGTGGAAACCGGGGAGGGCTGGATGATGCTAAAGGAATGGAAGTGACCGTCGCAGCGCTGCGCAAACTTGCGCCTTTTGTGGAAGAGGCTGGGGTTACCCTGGTGCTTGAATTGTTAAACAGCAAAGTAGACCACCCCGATTATCAAGCGGACCGTACGGCCTGGGGTGCTCAAGTTTGTCAGGCTGTCGGCTCGCCCAGGGTCAAGCTGCTTTACGATATCTACCACATGCAGATTATGGAAGGCGACGTGATCCGTACCATCCGAACTTTTCATCCGCTGATCGCCTTTTATCACACCGCCGGCAACCCCGGCCGAAATGATTTAGATGAAACTCAAGAGTTGAACTACGCAGCCATCCTGAAAGCGATCAAAGAGACCGGTTACACCGGCTACATCGCCCACGAATTCATTCCCAAAGCAGATCCGGTCGCGGCCTTGGGTGCTGTGTTCAAGCAGTCCGCGCCTTGGCTCTGATGGACGTTGCCGAACACCAGAAAAACCTCACGCAAAGACGCAAAGGCGCAAAGGTAAGACGGAGAATCGAAATAGCCGCCGAAGATCACAACGACCACAAAAGAAACAATCATCACAGAAGGCCACAAAGATCACGAAGACTGAATTTAAGGATTCTCTTTGTGGCCGTTGTGCTCTTCTGTGAATTATCTGTTTCTTAGGTTTTACCTTTGCGCCTTTGCGTCTTTGCGTGAGATTTTCTGCTCACTTGAACAGATTGCCCAAAAACTGCCGGAATGCTGCTGGATCGGCGATTCTGAAACGAGCCTGAGTTGGACCGGGGCCTACTTTGATCGTCAGCAGACGCGGCAGCGTCAGTTCGAACATCCCTTCGTCAGTGAGGTCATCGCCGGCACAAATGGCAATTCCATAATTAGGCAATTTTTCCAGGACCCGGGCAACAGCAGCCCCTTTGTTGATTTCGGCCGCATTGACTTCCACCATC
>JAFAHI010000467.1 GCA_019237325.1 Verrucomicrobiota bacterium
CCGTAACGCTGAACGTTTTCAACGCACCACTCTAAGAGCCCGGGAACGCAGCCAGCGAATGGGCGAAACGGCGAATGGGCGAATGGGCGACATCCGGGGATCCGATTTGTGCCTCGGTAGCGGTGCCGGCAGCTGCCGGAGCGGGAAGGCCGGGACGTTCGGACCTTTCACGATGCTGCGAATCAGCTCCGTAGGAGCGACATATTTATAGATAGACAGACAAAGCCGCGATCAGCTCCGCGAGGAGCGGCATATACATCGTCCGTTCGTCCGACCCGGTCTGCTCAACACATATGTCGCTCCTACGGAGCTGCGCGCGTTTTCTGTGGTCGTGGCTATAAAGATATCGCTCCTACGGAGCTGGCGCCGCATTACCGGGGAACGTTCAAACGTTTCCTCTTGTGTCGCCCATTCGCCCATTCGCCGTGTCGCCCTTTCGCTGGTTGCGTTCCCGGCGTTGCCGGCGTTAGTCATATCCCCGCCGAGAATCGAACTCGGATTTAAGGTTTAGGAAACCTCCGTTCTATCCGTTGAACTACGGGGACGAGGCGAAGCGCATGACCAATAGCCAATAGCCGATAGCCAAGCGCGTGGCGCGGGAATAATAACCGAGCAGGGCGAATGATCAAGGCGCCTGGTGCGAAACGGCGAAAGGGCGAAAGGGCGAATCGGCGACGCGCCGACACGCTCTTTTCATGGTATTGATCTAGCCACCAATGCGACAATCGGCCCTTTCCTGGGATCGCCCAGCCACGTTGATCCTGCTATCGTCTTTTCGTGTGTGGCCGCAGGATTGTTCGGGTTAGTGGCAGTCTGGTTTACCAGGTGGCGGGCTAAAGCCACGCGGTGAGCAAGGTCTCAGCCCGATGTTGGGCGTGCCGGAATAACACGCGAAAATCCTAAAAGAGTCGCCTAGGCTGCCACTCACCAGGAACATGAACGCCGGGAGCGCCGTGATCGCCGACAACGCCGGGAACTGTAAACGACTAGAGCCATGTTCGCTGGCAGAATTGCACCCGCGCAGCGGGTTGAAGGTGCTCGTGAGGCCCTTCGTTTTCGTCCTCGTCCTCGATTCCTTTTACGCGGGCTGTGTGGAGTCGATATTGCGGACAGGTCTCAGCAAGGGATTCCGTCCCTTCGGGACAACGAACTAGTCCGAGACCTGTCTACATTTTCGGCTCCACACCAAAAAGCAAACATCGAGGACGAGGACGACGACGAGTACAAGGACGAGTTCTACTGGTGATAAGCAGACGCGTTCTCAAAAGGATTATAGAGGTCACGGCTATTCGGTTCCGGGGCATAGACAAATCCATAGAGATCTTTGTTGATATTGACCGGATCGAGGAGCAGGCCTTTGTCTTGAATCTTCTTGGTGTATTCGATCAGAACTCGTTTGGTGCCATCGATGCCCCACATCTTAAATCCCGAGCCAAAGAGTCCGCCGTTAGGATAAAGCTCTTCAAGCCCGGCCATCGCATGGAAACAATTGATCGCGATTCGATCTTTGCGATAAAGGCGGTCATCAGCCCGATAACGGATAGTGCCTCCGTCGAGCAAGCGCATCCGTTTCACGCCAAGATCAAAGGCCTCCTTCCTGACTTCGTAGGGCCCCCACATCGCCACAGCATTCTTGTTATACAACGCAAGCTTCAGTGTCTGAGCTAGCGTGAAGTTTCTTCCGGTGTCGATGGGACATTGGTTTAATTTCGGGAAAAGGCGGCTACCGAAACCGTCGAAAACGCACAGATGAGGATTCGTATCGAAATCGTGAGGCACCCAGCTGATGGTAAATGCTTCAAAATCGCGGCCCTTGAATTTTCCTTCCCTGAACCCCGATCTAGGACCGAGTTTTTTACCCTCGGGTAGCAAGTGTATTACCGAGATGAACGAGTGCGAACGCTCCGGGGTATGCGCTCTGTCTTGGTAAGCAAAAGGAACGATAAAATAGCGGTCCCGGGTATTAGGGCCTTGTCCCAAGTGCGGTGCACCTTTGGCCTTAATGCGGTTAATGATCTGCACTTCCAACGGCAGATTATAGTTCGAGAAGTCGACATCCGGTTTTAGCAACCCCCCGTGGACGGCAACGCATGGGCTTAAAAGCAAAGCGCACAGTGCGACGCAACGCCCGAGAAGGTTAAGTCGCCGGTTGATTTTCCGCTGCCCTCCGCATCTTCTGCGGGGCAGCCATTTTAGTTCTTTATTCACGAGCATTGGGAAAGGCTGCCGTTGCGAGCCTCGCCGGCAACGGCTTTTCGGGTTTTGCTTGGCGCATTCTTCTGTTGTCACGGCCTGGTGCCGCAGATTGTAGAAGAGCGCAGAAAGCTTGTCTAGGATTTCAGACATCGCGGCTGGTGCGAAACGGCGAAACGGCGAAAGGGCGAAAGGGCGACCCCAACGCAAACATCGAGGACGAGGACGACGACGAAAACCCTTGTGAGCTAACCCGCCACCAGCCGTAGCCAAAAGTCTGTGAACTTCGCGCCGTCGACTCGGGTGACGACCTTCGTTGGCTTGCCGGCCGGGTCGACGCGCTGGCGGAGCCAGCTATCACGGATCTCGGATACTACCGGGTATTCCTCGATTTCGATTCCATCTTTCCAACCGAGCGCGATCGCGCAAGCCAGAGGGTCGTGTTGAAAGTTGATCGTATCTTTCGGTAATCCGCTGCACGCCTGACCGAATCTGGATTCCATCCGATGATCTTCTGCCCAAGACTCAGCCTGTCTCGAGATGAGTTTTTCTACCGGTCCTGCTTGCTGGAGAGCCGGGAGATCAGCCCGTCGTAGCCACGTCTGGAGCGTGATTGTCATCGGTACGAGAACCGGGTTCGCTCTTTCCAGCACTAGCAGCGCGGATTCAGCGTCAATCTGCATGTTCCAATCCATGTCGTAACCCCATTGAGGAAATCCCTCAGGAACTGGAAATAGGTAGCCGCCCATCAGGCAGAGATTCGCTTTCTCTAAACAACCGGGATTCCGTTTTTCTAGCAGCGCCAAGTTTGTGTACGCCCCGATCCCAGCGATGATCGCGCCCTCTTCGATGCTGTTTTGCAGTAGATCCAACGCTTTGTCGAGCGGACTTGGTGCAGGCGGGATCGGTTCGGGCCAATAACGGTTCTCATCCGGTAATCCCGTGAAAAATCGGTAGCAGTTCAGGGAAGGATCGGCTCCGGCCGCGACCGGCACCTCCGGTTTGCCAGCCAGATTGAGGGCATAGCGGACGTAGCCGGCCCGGGTGCCGCGGTCGTCTTGGTTTGTCGTGACCGCGGAGAGATCGAGATCAGGCCATTTGCACAGCATCGCGAGGGCACAGAGATCGTCGATGTCACCGCCGAGATCCGTGTCGAGATGGAGTTTTGTTATGTTGCTGCCCAAATTGCTTTCCACAGAAGGTCACAAAGGACGCTAAGACAGAATTTTTGAACAGGAGGAAGCAGAGGCCGCAGAGGTTAAAGATTTACAGACGATGCCAAGGAATGATGTAAGATTGTGCTCAGCGTCCTCTGCGAGCTTCTGTTCGAAAGTTTTTGTCTTAGTGTTCAGCGTTTTAGGCCGAGGGCCTTGATTCGAGAGGCCAACGTTGTCGGTTTCATGCCGAGCAATTCTGCGGCGCCGCGAGGGCCGGAGATTTTGCCGTTGGCCCGAGCCAAAGCAGCGATGATGCTTTCACGTTCACGTCGCTTGAGTTCGGCGTCGGGTCAAAATGACAGGGTCAGATCTCGGCATGGAAGGAGGGAGGTTAACTGGTTCCCCGATTTTGAATGGTCGAGGCGTAGGAAATCGAAATGGAGTGATGCGCCGTTGCGGGCGAAGATCGCAGCGCGTTCAATGGCATTCTGGAGCTCACGAGCATTCCCGGGCCAATCGGAGGCTTGTAACCGTTCAATGTTGCCTTTGGTCGGCGTATTCACGCGCCCGTGTGCGTTTAACCGTGCTGGGCCGCTTGGCGGACTGCGAACGAAAAGGAACTTTCGGCTAGAGCAACGCTCTTGGCATCGGGGACGGATTGTTTCGCCAGATTGGTTAGTACGTGGCCTGGGGGAGTTTCTATAAAGAAGCTGCAACCTAACTCCTTTAGAACAATGGTTGTTTCGTACCAGCGAACCGCGTGCGCGATGTTGTTTGCTAGATCGGCGGCGATGTCTTCCGCGTTGCGTAGTGCCCGTCCTCTTACGTTGCCTACGTAAACCATGCGAGGCCGGTGCAACGGAATATTGTGAAGCGTTTGGGTCAGAACGTCGGCGATCGGTTGTAAGAGAGGGGAATGAGAAAGCACGGCTACATCTAAGCGTTCTGCTTTGCGGGCACCGGCTTGTAAGGCCGCGCTCGATACTTTTTCCATGCCTTTAAAAGAACCGGTGATGACGATTTGGTCGGCGGAATTTACGTTGCCGAGATAGAGCGGGTTTTCGGGCGTATCCGCTTCGCGGATTAGAGACATGACTTGGTCCTCAGCTAATCCGACAATGGCGGTCAGGCCGTAGCCTGGCGGTGAGTGTTGCACCATCAATTCGGCCCGTTGTTTTACTAATCGAACGCCGTCGGCCAAAGTGAGTACCTCGGCATGGACAGCCGCGCCAAATGCTCCCACGGATAGACCGGCAACAGCCTCCGGAATAATTCCTTCTGCTTCTAAAGCGCGAGCGGCAGCAACTCCGGCAGTAAGCAACGCGAGTTGGACCGGTACGGTCGAACGAAGAGCTTCCGGTGTATCCAAAGCGAGCACATCGTATCCGAGTGCCGTGCTTACCTCTTCAAGCGTTTCCCGGACCGCGGGATGATCCGGTAGCTGATGCAGAAATCCGGGTGTTTGCGAACCTTGACCGGGGAAAATCAGAGCTACGCTCATCGGGTTGTAAGTTATAGGTTTTAAGTTCTATGTCATCAGGCGAAACTTCGGGGCGTTTAAGTAAGGAACCTCCTGACAACTTAAAACCTAAAACTTGTAACCTAAAACCTATAACTGCTTCCACGGGTCGTCGCCGAGAATGGGGCCGTCGACGGTTCGGAGCAGAATCGTTTTGGTGGGCGAAGTTGCGTACTCGGTTAGAGAAAATCCACAGGTTGGAGTTTCGACT
>JAFAHI010000637.1 GCA_019237325.1 Verrucomicrobiota bacterium
GACTGCAGCGTTGTGAGCAAAAGTCGCGATTAGGTTGCCCGACCTTGTTTCCCAAAGTTTGGCCGTCTTATCCCAGCTTGCGGTCAGAATCCGCGCTCCACTGGTGTCGAACGACGCGTGGTATACCCCATCTTGATGAGCAAACAATCGGATCGGGACTGCTAACGCTTTTTCTCGGTGAACAATCAACTCGTGAAAGAAGAGCTGGGAAACAACTTGATTCGTCGGGTCGAACTTGATCGCACGAGCCAAAAGAGCAATCGCCTCGTTCCACTCTTTCAGCTGAAACTGGCGCTCTGCCTGATTGAAGCTGGCCCAGCTCGCCTGCTTTAACTGTTCTTTCAGCTTCGCGGCGATGTCCGCTTCAGACTTGAGAGCTTGAGCTGCATTCTTCCGTTGACCTTCAGCGCGGAACCATTGAAGACCGGCGAAAATCGCGAGCCCGGTTATAGCGGCCAAAATCGTATAACGGACCCCGTCCTGGACATGTCTGCGTCTTTTTCTTTCGGAGATACTCGCGCGGACATAGTTAATCGCTTCCAAACTCAGCGATTCCTCGAAGTCTTTGACCAGTTTTTCACCCTCCGCTAGCGGAAGTCCCGGGCGCAGCAGATCATCCTTTTGCTTACCGCGGTTGTGCCAGAGCCGAAGGCTAGCGTCCAAGCGATCGCGCATCCGCAAGAACTCACGGTTTTCCTTCAGCCACACTTTGACCCGTTGCCATTCACGAAGGAGCGCCTCATGAGCAACCGTGACGGTCATCTCGCCTTGCGGATCCGTGTCCGCTACGAGCAGCCGTTCCTTGATAAAAAGATCAACAAACGCTCGTGCTCCAGAATCATGATCGGTCGATACGACAAAATCACGATAAGGTACCGTCCGCCGGTTTGCTACTTCCTCCTCTCCTTGGCCCAGAGTGACCAAGCGCCGCATGATCACAGGAAACCCCGCTTGCTCGTGCGATTGCAAAGTGTTGAACACAGCTTCTGCGTGTTTAGCCAGTGCTCCCTTTAGTTCGCCGAACTCGCGATAGTCCGACCAACGAAGCAGGTCATCACCTCGCGTCGCTTGCCCTTCATAAAGAAGTAACAAGACATGTTCTAACAATGGGAGCGACTCCGGTGTAACCGTGGCCACCTCGGCAAGAGCTTGGTCCAGGCGTTGGCCTGAGGCTTGATCTTCCTCGAATTGTAGGCCGGCGGCTTCGGCCGGTAGTCGAACTATGTTACCAATCTCGCTCCTCCCCGGTGGCCGAAGGTCCACTTTTCCTGCCGGCGTGCTAAGCTCGATCAAATCAGGGAACTGCTGGTACGAAGGGTAAAAGTCGCTTCGCAAAGTCGCGATGACAAAGACCCGGCCGCTGCGCACCAAACCTGCAAGAGTCGCGACGTATTTCTGCTGGGCGTCAGACGAGAAACTGCTTGTGAACAGCTCTTCTAACTGGTCGATCACTAACGCCAAACGTGCTTTCGGGAGTTCAAGTCTCTCCCTTTGCTCTCGAGCCGAGTCTGCGTCATCAGGCCGGCCTGCCTCCCTGAACTGGCGTTCTTTTTCCGTCAGGTAGTGAGTCTGTTCAACTTTCCATTCCCGCGCCGAGTGATCCAATGCGTCGCGAAGACGCAGTGCGACGCCATCAGAATATTCTCTTAGCTCGGTTGCCAAATCTCGCACGGCATCTGTCGATTCTGGATTTTCGAGAACCGGCAGTGCCGCGGACTCCAGCAGCGCACTAGCCAAAGCGTCAAAGCAATCGCTATCGCGTCCGCCGGCTCCCGGTCTCGTAATAGCCCGTCGCCAGAGGCCGATTCCTTCGATCGTCTCCGGTTGGGTTAACAGTGGAAGTACACCGGCTCGCACTAGCGAGCTTTTACCGGAGCCGCTCGGACCAACAACCAGGACAAAGGGACGCCGCTCTCTGAGTTGAGCTTCCAAGGCCCCGAGTACAGCCCCAATCTCCTTGGTTCTACCGTGAAAGATAGGTGCGTGCTCAAAATCAAAAACCTGAAGGCCTCGAAACGGATTTTCGTTCCAACGCCGGGGGCGGTTCCCGCGCGCTATCAACAGACGTTCCCGTTCGCCGGAAATCTGCGTGAAAAGAAAATCCCGAAAATGTTCTCGAAATAACCGTTCAAACTCTTCGAGACTCCTATAGCTGTTGAACGCGCCGACAAACGCGCCCTCGCTATCTTTGCTCCAGGTCGCAAGAAACTCCTCTAGTGCCTTCCATTGCTTGAGGAATTCCTCGAGTTTCTCCGGCGCATCAACCGGTGGATTGGGCCGGCTTCGGTTCCGATAAACCTGCAGCGCAGGGATACCCGGCGTCTTCTTGTGTTGCTCCTTTGCCCAGCCAAGCTCGTACTCCGTTCCGGATCGCGGTTCGCTGTCATCCGGCATCCTGAAACGAGGATGCAACTTGGTCCCCAGCCGAGACCACAGAATACAAATCACAAGATCAAATTGAGCGGTATTCGGAATCTGGTCTTGATACCCGAGATCGGAAGAAAATCGCTGGTACTCCCAAAAATACGGGCAAAGAACTACGTCGTTGTCCGTTGCTTCGGTTTCCGGCAAAAGCGGGGATTGTTCCCCCCGAAGCAGGTTTGAGTATTGCACGCTGACCGGGATGCCGAATTCTTCAGCTGTGGAGCGTAACAAGCGGTCTGCGATTGATCGCTCGGCTTTAACGTCTCCTGGTGATGAGACGAACACCCGGATTATCTTCATTGCGCTGCTGGAACGCTGCGGGCTTGCTTAACCCTGCCTTTTAACCGCTTGGCGGATCCTCAGCCTGGCTCGCCGCTCTTCCGCTGGAGACAATTTTCGCAGATCGCAACCATCTCAGCCAAAGGAATTTTTTGCACCTTCTGTGGAGCGCTGCCTGAGCTGTGGAGCGCTGCCTCGCTTGCGAGGCCGATCGGTCGGATACTCCGAAGTAATCAGTATCTGAGTGACCAGTTTTCAGTAGCAATGATTGATCAACCGGTCATTACTGAATACTGCTTACTGATTACTGCTTACTTCCCTGCCGCCCATGGACATCAAACGCGTTGGCTCGCAATTCTCAGGCAAAGGCCCAGCTGAATACTTCACCGGCACTGTCCGCATTGATCCTTTATTCGATCCACAGGCTCCGGCGCGAACCTTCGGCGCAAGCGTCACATTCGAACCCGGCGCTCGAACCGCCTGGCACACCCATCCGCTGGGGCAAACTCTGATCATAACCGCTGGCTGCGGCTTGGCGCAGCGCTGGGGAGGACCGGTCGAGGAAATCCGGCCCGGAGACGTGGTCTGGTTTCCGCCCGGTGAAAAACATTGGCATGGCGGTACCGCAACCACCGCCATGACGCACATCGCCATCCTGGAACAACTCGACGGCAAAGGTGTCGATTGGTTGGAAAAGGTCACGGACGAACAATACCAGGGACGTTAGCAGTCGCTGACCTGAACTTGCCAACCACCTTTGCGCACGTATTAGTCGCCGCGCTCGGAGTACACTTTGCCCCGCCAATTCAATGTCAGCGGGTGAAAAGCCTAAAACTACTCACACCCAAGATCACAGGGCAGGAGCGCTAGCCGGGCGGTTAAGCGGAACTTTTGGCGACCAGGTCGTGTATGGCGCCGGTGAAACCGTCACGTTACCATCGCCCGATCAAAGGCTGGTTAGATCGGCAACGACTTCGGACAAATTGTTAGTAAACTGGTGTCCTCGCCCCTCGACTACTCGGATAGCTGCGGCAGGCAGCTTTTCCGCGTACAGGTTGAGGTGGGCAAATGGAACAATCTCGTCGTCGCGGCTGTGGTACAGACATAGAGGCACTTCGGTTGGCAATTTTGAGACGAAGTCCTCTCGCAACGCAATTCGCTCATATCCCTCATAGCGCCAGCCGTTACCGCCCCAGTACGGCGCGGCAATTAGAAAGATGCCGGCAATGGCCGTATCCGCTTTCTCTTCTGAGAGGTATTTCAGTAAGAATGAACCGCCCAACGAATGTCCGATAAGAATCACGTCACCTGCCAGCACTGTCAGCTCCTTCGTGATTCGCACCCGCCACCGCCCATATTCAGGATCCTCCTCATTGGGCATGGTCGGATAATGCACTTGGTACGACGCCCCGAGAACGCTCCGTAAATACTCGACCAGTGACTCGTCCGTTTTATGTGCTCCCGGTCCGCCTCCCTGAATGAACAATATCTGCCGTTTCATGATCCTGCGTTGACCTGAAAGAGCGAATGCCATTGGCAATCCGCGCTTCCTCGTCCAGATACTTTGTCTTTCACCGAATGACGGTGTGGCGCCGGCCCAGCACCAGTACGCCATCTTCCAAATGGAATCCCTGGCGGAAAAAGACAAAAATCAGCGAGGCGAAGGTCACAGGCATCGGCCAAACTGCTAGCCAAAATAGCGGTGCTTCGCTCTGCGCGGCCTTAACGAAACCTAAAATTGCAGCCAAGCAGCTGCCAATCCAAACAATGAAGTCGTATTTAGTATTCATATCCTTACAAATACGACGAACAAAGCCGCAGCCTCAGGACACTCATTTTGCCGGAAAGCCTCGCGCAAAGGACGCAGAGGACGCAACGGATGACAAATAACAATTACCCGAAGAGAAATCGCAGTTTCAGTTCTAGCGTCTGTATCACGTGATCGCAGCCAATCCCGAAAGAATGTTCCCGTTGCGTCCTCTGCGTCCCTTGCGCGAGGCTCTGCTTTGTCACTGCACGACTACCCGCATCTTATCTTCGGCAAACTGTACGGCTCGAACACTGATCTGCGCCCAGCTGCGGTTCAGGTTCTTCTTCATACTCAGTCGCGGTTCCTATTTTCCGAGCCACCGTGGGGTCTGTTTCTTAATAAAGCACTCGACACCAAGGCGGAAATCATCGCTCTGATAACAACGGTCGATCACGTCGGTAAAATCCGCCGACTGTAACTGTTCATGTAACCGGCGAACCGCTTCCTTGGCGGCCCAGATGGTCAACGGAGCGTTCTGAGCAATTCGGACTGCGAGTTCGTGAACGCGGGCTAACACATCCATTGGCTCGACGACTTCGCTGATTAACCCGGTCGCATACGCTTCCTCCGCTCCCATCAATCTGGTTGTTAGCAAGAGCTCTTTAAACCGGCCAGGACCAATCAAAAAAATCAACCGCGCTGAATTCGGCAGCGACAAACAATTACACAAGGTCTTCGCCATCGGATAACCGAACCGCATATTCTTGGCCCCAATCCGTAAATCGCACGCGGTGGCCAACGCTGCTCCTCCACCAGTACACGCGCCGGCGATGGCGGCAATGGTCGGCACCCGGCAACGCTCGACTGTCCCAACCACCCGCTCGATTCTTTGTTCGTACTCAATCCCCCCTTTCCCATCCTTAATCCCTTGCAACAGACTGATGTCTGTCCCGGAAGCGAACGCTGATGAATCTACCCCTGCAAAAACAATGGCTTTAATTTCACCATTTTCGTTTGCCTCGGTGCACAAATCGTACACCGCTTCGTACATCTCAAAGGTCAATGCATTCCGCACCTCCGGCCGGTTGAATCTTACCTCCGCGATGCCCTCGTTTCGTTCGATGATGATGTCTGCCATATTCGTTTAGTGAGCAGTGAGCAGTAAGCAGTAAGCAGTAAGTGGTAAGCAGTAAGCGGTACAGAGGCCGTTGGCCGAAGCCTCAAAGGGGCTGATTGCTGACCTACTGCTTACTGCTTACTGCTTACTGTCCCTTCCTTCTCCATCTGCTCTATTTCGTCCAAACTAAAGCCGATCTCGACCAGGACCTCACGGCTATGCTGGCCTAGAACCGGCGCGCCTCGCCTGACTTCGGCTGGAGTACTGGAAAATTTCACCGGTGCTCCGAGTGTCTTGGTGTTTCCCAGGGTTTGATGCGGCACTTCGGTTAACATGTTCCGGGCCCGGGTCTGTTCGTTTTCCAGGACCTCTTTCATATTGTAAATCGGGCCTGCGGGTAAGCCAGCTTTCTCGAACTGGGATAACCAATCGGCGGAGGTTCGCCGGCGAAAGTAAGGCTGGAGTACTTCAGTCAGTTCATCGAGATGATCCATTCGATCGGCATTTTCTTTGAACCTCGGGTCATCAATTAATTCGGGAGCTTCAATCACTTCGATCAGACGCAGCCAGTTGGCTTGGTTGGCAGCGCCCACGGTGATCCAGCTGTCGGCCGTCGGAAAGGCTTGGTAGGGCGCACTCATAATATGGGCTGATCCGGTCGGCACAGGTGATCGGCCTGTCGCCAGATAGATCGCGGAATGGAAATAGCTTTGCACAAGGCCGGCCTCGAACAGAGAGGTATCAACTAATTGGCCTTGTCCGGTTTTGAGTCGATAAGTATACGCAGCGAGCACCCCCATCGCTCCGAGAATGCCAGCCGTGATATCCGTGACCGGCGGACCCACCTTAACCGGCGTCTCATCGTGGCGGTTGCCGGTAATGCTCATTAAGCCGGACATGCCTTGAGCGACGAGATCAAAACCACCCCGCGCCGCGTACGGGCCCGTACGACCAAACCCTGACAACGAGCAGTAGACCAGGCCGGGATTCAGCTTCTGAGCGTCTTCGTACCCCAAGCCAATCCGTTCCATGGTTCCAAGCCGGAAGTTTTCGATCAGAATGTCGGTTCTCTCGATCAGTCTTTTTACGATCTCAATGCCCTGAGGAGACTTAAGGTCAACCGCGATCCCCCGCTTGTTCCGGTTCAACATCAAAAATGCAGCGGACTCGTCCTTAATGCGCGGGGGCACCATTCTCCGGCTATCGTCGCCGCCGGCGATCTTCTCCAATTTGATGACCTCCGCACCCATATCAGCCAACATCATTCCGCAGACCGGGCCGGCCATCACATGCCCCAGTTCGAGCACCTTAACTCCTTGCAGCGGACCAAAGGCAGCATCCTGTGTCATACAGAGAGAGTATTCACCACAAAGACACAAAGAACACGAAGGCCAGAGCGTAAAGACGGAAATATTCACAGCAAGGCCGCGAAGGCCACAGAGACCGATCCTCATAAGGTACCGTCTCTGCGGCCTTTGCGGCCTTGTTGTGAAATTATTCTGTCTTCGGAGTCTTGCCTTTCCGGCCTGTCTCAACACTTCGCCCGTCCTTCATGTGACCTCATTGCATTTCCGGCGCTTAAAGTGCATTTTGTGGCCGCCCCTATCATGCCGGAAGTCGATCGCTACAAACAATACGAAGTGCTCCGGCGTGAAGATGGCAGCCTGTGGGAGCTGGGCCGTGGAGCCATGGGGATCACGTACAAGGCTTACGACACCAATCTGCACTGCGCAGTTTGCTTAAAGATCATCAATTCCACCTACCTGGAAAACGATAACGCCCGGCACAGGTTTTTGCGGGAAGCGCGCGCTGCTGCCGCGCTGCGGCATCCGAACGTCGCCTCGGTCTTCAATCTCAGCACCGATCAGGATAGCTACTTTTACGTGATGGAGTTCATCGACGGAGAAACCGTCGATGCCTACGTGAAACGGAAAGGACGTCTGGAACCTATCGAGACGTTGAACATCGGGTTGCAAGTGGCCCGAGCATTGGGCGCTGCCGACAGACAACGTTTGGTTCATCGGGACCTGAAGCCCTCTAACTTGATGCTGGTCGATCAGGAAGGCGAATCGGTGGTAAAAGTGATCGATTTCGGGCTAGCTAAGAGCGCGAAAGGCGGAGCCGAAGATACCGGTACACTCACCGTAGAAGGATTTGTCGGTACTCCGCACTACGCTAGTCCGGAGCAGGTCGAGGAAACCGATTTGGATGTCCGTTCTGACATCTATTCGCTCGGCGCGACTCTCTACTACATGATGGCGGGCAAACCGCCGTTCTCAGGATCGGTTGGACAGATCATGAGCCAGCATCTGTATAAGCCGATCGCCTTGGAGCCCCTGACGGATCTGCCTCCGTGCGTGGTCTCGTTGCTCCAACGAATGTTAGAAAAGGACCGCGAAAAGCGGCCGCAGACGCCTCGCGATCTCCAGAACGCAATCGTGGAATGCCTCGGCGAGATCCAGGGCGGAAAGACCAGCACCCTTGTCCCGACTGCCGGAAACACTCAGGCGGAACCAGGCACCACCGTACCGCAGCCTGAGACCGCGGTACCGGTGGAAAGCGTGCTACCGGAGCTGCCGACTGCAGTCCCACAACCACCCCCCTCGCCGCGAAAGCGCCGGTTATTGGTTCTAACGATCGCCGCGATCGCACTCGTCGGCGCCGGTGTTTACCTCTATTTACAACAGAACCGGAGCCAGAAAGTCGCTACCCAGCAAACGGTTGTTCAATCCAGCGCGACTCCAATCCTCACCCCTACGCCTGCACCTACTCCTGTACAGGAGATCGCAACACTCTCGATCCAGACTGAGCCACCAAACGCCACGGTACTACTGGATAACAAATCGCCAGACTCGCCTCCCAGTACGTTCTCACACGTTCCTTTCGGGAAGCATCAGCTAACGGCGACTCTGGATAATTATGAACCGCTGGAACAAGAAATTGAGGTCACCAGCGGGACGTCGCCCGAAGTCCATCTGACCCTGAAACCGAAACCCAATCGAAGAGAGCTTCTAACGGAGGAGGTTAAGAAATACGATGAAGGAACACCGGAATATTTGACTGCTTATGTACGGCTAGTTCAATTCTTAACGAGCTCTGGTGCTAGTGACGCTCAGGAGGAAACCGCAAAGTTAAGCCAAATCATCGACCAGTTTCGCAACCGGACTCCGCCCATCAATAAGGATGCATTTGATCTCTTCTATAAACAGGTCGTTTCCGATGCGGCCGACCTAAACATTCTGAATGCGCTTCTCTGGTTAGCCGATAACGAGAGGGGAACCGAGGCATTTAATTCGTACCAACGTGCAGCCAATCTCGGTGATTCCTATGCGATGATGAAGCTCGGGCGGGCCTACCTGAGAAAGGCCTCAACGGACGATGAAGCCGAAGGGTTCCGCTGGCTGAATCAGGCGTTCAATGCTCCGCACCCGAACCTAGAAGCTGGGGCCTATGTCGGCGATTGTTATCTTAGCGGAAAAGGAACTAAGCAGGATCCCTTAAAGGCTGAACAAATCATTATGCCCTTGGCAAACCAAAAGGTGGTTCCGGCAATGACTTTAGCGGGGCGGATACTGCAATACAAAGCTGACTTGCAAAGAGTCGAAGCCGAAAAAATTACCAGCCCGCAACAAAAGAAACTGCTTAATGCCCAGGCAAATGATTGGGACCGGCAGGCGAGGGAATGGTGGGAACAAGCAGCGGCCAAAGAAGACTGGAACGCCTTGGCCCGCCTCGGCCAATGTTACCAAGAGGGTTGGGGCGGCCTGCCAAAGAACGAAGCCGAAGCAGAGAAACGTTACCAACAGGGCGTTGAACACGGCAACGTCTTGAGCATGTTCTTCCAGGGGCTTCTGATCGAGAAAAAACCAGGCCGGCGCGCCGAAGCCGAAGGTCTGATCAGCAAGGCCGCCAGCGCCGGTCTCCCCTCCGCAGAAAAATGGTGCAGCGAAAATAATGTCACCTTCTCCGAGGTTAGATCGGACGAGTAGTGGAGCGCCGAAATAGGCGAAACGGCGAGTGGGCGAAATGGCGACGCGGCGATCTGAGGGCGTGGAACGCTGCCTCGCTAGCGAGACCGTGGTGAGCAAGCGAATATCGTTATGCTCGCGTTAGCGCTGTGCGCGCTTTATGTCGTGTTGACTGACACTGCAACTACCCGTCCGCCGGAAAGATTGCTCCTCGTCTTACTCCGTCAGGCTAATTACCGATAGAGCACAGTACGGGGAAAGGAAATAATGTGAGGTTGTTCGACTTGTTCACGACGGCCTCGCAAGCGAGGCAGCGCTCCACGCCCTCAGATCGCCGCGTGGCCGTTTCGCCCACTCGCCGTTTCGCTCATTCGCCGCATTTTACTGCCCGACGTACTCCGGGTCGAGGCCGCTGATCTTGGCAATAGTGCCGGCCTCCAGCGGGTTGTTAAACTCGTACGCATAGTCGTCGATGAGCGACTCCCCCTCCAATGAGAAACGCATCCTGACTTCTTTTGCCGTTGGGGAGGTCTCCTTACTGCGCACGGTCGGGATCAAGACGGTTTTGACTTTCTTTCTCTTCAGTTCCGCCTTTTTCTCCGGGGTTAGTTGTTTGAAGAAAGCTTTAGCGTTCTGCTCTGCGACCCGGCGTTGATATTCTGTCGCCGTGTGCCGGATGAACATCGTCTGGGTTTGAATGATCCGTAGCGTTGAATTTTCGCCAAATGCAAAAATCTCCGTAACCCCGAAGATGACGCACAGCACTAAGGCGGCACTTCTAACGATTTCATTTCTCACGGTTGACCCTTTTTAGACGACGCGACACCTCAAGGCAAGAATTTCACCACGGGGACAAAGTGCACACAGGTTAGATGGTTACGGCGTAGACCACTCAGAATTGGTTTCTGAGGACTAGCCATATTCCGAAGGCGTTGGCTCGTTTCTAAGCAGTCCCGAAACCGGCCCTTCGGATTTCAACTGTCGCTTTAATCTGACTAACCTTCGTGTCTTTGTGGAAATTCCAGTCTTGATTCGCTCGGTATACTTGGCTAAAAAGCGGTTCGGCACGGATGCCATTATGTTCGACCGTCGCTTTACTGCGATTGAGGATCCAGGGCGCCTACTGGAACGACAGTCTGAGTTATCTGCGCGCGCAGGCCCCTGGTAGATAGATCGTGAT
>JAFAHI010000686.1 GCA_019237325.1 Verrucomicrobiota bacterium
CCCCGGCTTCCTGGGTCGCCTATTTGGTCTGGATCAGCCGCCAAGAATATTGCATCGAGCAGGATGTCCGGTCTTAGTTTATCACGAAGGGAATGAGTAGGCGAATAGCGGATAGCAAATGAGAAGGACAACTTGGCTTTGACCAGGCCTCTCACTCCGAACTAGTGACTTACTCCCTGGTTTTATCATAACTTCTCTCTCTGATGGATACCCTAATGTTGGGCCGTTGGCAGTTCGGCATCACAACTGTCTACCACTTCCTGTTTGTGCCTCTCACCATCGGATTGGCATTTCTGGTGGCGCTCATGCAGACGATTTATTATCGGACTGAAAACGAAGTTTATGACCAGATGACGCGATTCTTCGGCCGGTTGTTTGTCATCTTGTTTACGCTCGGGGTGGTAACAGGGATCGTCCAGGAGTTCCAGTTTGGCATGAATTGGTCCGAGTATAGCCGGTTCGTCGGCGATATTTTTGGAATCCCTTTAGCGATCGAAGCTTTGGCTGCTTTTTTTTTAGAAAGCACTTTTCTTGGTTTATGGCTGTTTGGCCGGGACCGGCTGCCGAGATGGCTTCACATCATATCGATCTGGTGTGTTTCCATCGGTACCTTGATTTCGGCCTATTGGATCCTGGTCGCAAATGCCTGGATGCAAGTGCCGGTGGGTTATCACCTAGTCAACGGGCGGGCGGAACTCACGGATTTCGTCGCTGTCTTTCTGAACGAACGAGTTCTCGCCCAATACCAACACGTTGTCACAGGCGCATTGATCACCGGCGGTTTCTTCGTACTTGGTATTAGTGCCTGGCATCTTATGACCGGCATGAACACCGCATTGTTCTCGAGGGCGGCACGGATCGCTTTAATTGTTACGGGGGTTTCCGCTATCGCGGCAGCCACAACCGGTCACAGCCAGGCGCAATATACAGCCAGGACCCAACCGATGAAGCTCGCGGCAATGGAAGGTCTATGGAATTCGGAACAGCCTGCGAGCTTTTCGTTATTCGCTATCCAAGACGAGGCCAACCGAAGCGGGTCGCGGGAATTGAATCTGCCTTATCTTTTGAGCGTCCTCGGATACAACAATCTAACTGCCAAAGTTGAAGGGATGAAGGATCTACAGGCGCAATACGAGCAGACGTATGGAGCCGGCGTTTATATCCCCCCTGTAACCCTCGTTTACTGGTCGTTTCGGATCATGGTTGGACTGGGAATGCTGTTCATTCTCGTTAGCCTGATAGGATTCATTTTGTGGTGGCGAGGTACACTCGATTTTGTGAGGTGGTTTCACCGGGTTCTGATGGTGATGATGTTCCTTCCGCTCGCGGCTAACACCGCCGGTTGGTTGGTGACGGAGATCGGACGGCAACCCTGGGTGGTCTTTGGGCTACTGAAGACGGCGAACGGAGTTTCTACCTCTGTCGACAGTATCTCGGTCTGGATCTCGATGCTGGTATTTACCTTGTTGTACGGTGTTCTGGCCGTTGTTGGCGGGATTTTGATTTATCGGTTCGCGCGTCCAAAACCGGACGGTCAACTGCTGCCGGGAGAAGAAAACGCGCATGCTTACTAACGGCGAAATCGCTAAGAACGCCGGGAACGCCGACAGCATCGATCATCTCCCCAAAACTCCATCACTCCACTACTCCATCACTCCAACCCAACCCCATCGGCCTCGCAAGCGAGGCAGCGCTCCACCAATCACCTCTCACCAATCACGTCTCACTTCTCACTTTTAAATATGGATCTGCAGACAATTTGGTACATTTTGATTGCCGTTCTTTTCATCGGCTATTTTTTCCTTGAAGGATTCGACTTCGGCGTGGGCATCCTGCTCCCGTTTGTCAGTCATGATGATACCGACCGGCGAGTAGTCATCAATACGATCGGGCCGTTCTGGGACGCGAATGAAGTCTGGGTATTGACAGCAGGCGGGGCCATGTTCGCGGCTTTTCCGAATTGGTACGCCACCATGTTCAGTGGGTTCTACTTAGCACTGCTCTTAGTCCTGGTTGGGCTGATAGTCCGAGGGGTTAGTTTGGAGTTTCGAGCAAAGATGGATTACGCGCGTTGGCGCCAGCTGGCAGACGCTGGGATTTTCTGGGGCAGCCTGATACCGGCGTTGATCTGGGGTGTGCGTATCACTAATCTTGTCCGAGGGGTCCCCATTGGGCCTGATAAGAACTTCACGGGAAACCTGTTTGGGTTATTGAACCCGTACTCCTTATTGGGGGGCATCGTGGCTATCGTGATGTTCGCTTTACATGGCGCGGTCTTTCTTTCGTTACGAACCACCGGAGATCTTCAGGAACGGGTAAGAAAGGTTGCTCGAGCACTCTGGCTACCGGGTGCGCTCGTGATGCTGCTGTTCGCGATCTGGGGTAGATTCGAAACTGATCTTTTTGCGGGCTTTGGTGTTGTACCCGGCACCCTACCCTTCATAACCGCTGTCGCATACATCGGAGCGTATGTCTTTATGCGCCTGAAAAACGACGGTTGGGCATTCGCTGCCACCAGTTTTACGATTGTAATGGCAACCGTGGTTGCGTTTCAGGGTTTGTATCCGCGGGTGATGCCATCCAGCCTGAACCATCAATATGA
>JAFAHI010000692.1 GCA_019237325.1 Verrucomicrobiota bacterium
TTTCTAGATGCGGCGAAGAGAAGCCGCGACAAATTGATTGGTTAGAATAATTTATGGCCGAACTACGCGTTGCTCGGGCTCCGCATATCGAATCGGAGATTGTAGTACCAGGGGACAAAAGTATTTCCCATCGAGCGGT
This sequence comes from Verrucomicrobiota bacterium, assembly GCA_019237325.1. GTDB lineage: Bacteria > Verrucomicrobiota > Verrucomicrobiia > Chthoniobacterales > JAFAMB01 > JAFAVN01. The sequence goes on from JAFAHI010000692.1 coordinate 140, forward strand.
TATTCTGGCTTCGCTCACGAATGGAACGTGCACACTCCAAGGCTTCCTGCCGAGTCAGGATTGCCTATGCACAGTAGACGCGATGCGAATGCTCGGTATCGGGATCGAGCAGCCCGATGACACGACATTGGTTATCCATGGCCAGAGAGGGCATTTCCGGGCTCCAACGGGACCCATCGATTGCGGAAATTCAGGCACCTTGATGCGGCTGCTTTGCGGACTCTTAGCCAACCAGCCATTCGAGTCTGAACTGATCGGCGATGCTTCCTTGTCTTCTCGTCCGATGAACCGGGTGATTGAGCCGCTCGCGAAGATGGGCGCCGTAATTGAAGCCACCGGACCGAATGGTACCGCGCCGCTCAAAATCAAGGGCCAGAAATTAGAGCCTATCCGGTACGAGCTACCCGTAGCCAGCGCCCAGGTAAAGAGTGCGATTCTGTTGGCGGGGCTGCAAATCCCCGGGAAAACGACTGTCGTCGAGCCGGTCCCGTTGCGCGATCACACCGAACGAATGATGGATTACTTTCTGATACGGACTATCCGGGAACCGGTTAATTCTGCTTACTCGGTCTCAATCTATGGAGAACAGGTGGCCGAATCCCGCGACTTTATCGTTCCGGGCGATATTTCCAGTGCTGCCTTTTGGATGGTTGCTGCGGCCGCTCAAGAAGGATCGAGTCTGCTGATCCGAGACGTTGGCCTGAACGAAACGCGTACCGGAATCTTATCAGTCTTGCTCAGGATGGGAGCCCATGTTCGAGAGGTTGTGCAGGATACTGAGCATGGTGAACCTCGTGGTGAAATCCGTATCGACGGGACGCGTTTGCACGGCACTGTGATCGCCGGAAACGAGATTCCAAATGTTATCGATGAAATCCCGATTTTGGCGGTGGCCGCCTCCTTGGCTCAAGGAAAGACGTTGATCCGGGACGCGCACGAACTCCGGGTTAAGGAAACGGATCGTTTAGCCGCTATCGCCGCAAATCTGACTGCCATGGGTGTGGACGTGGTAGAATTTCAGGATGGTTTGGAAATCAACGGAGGAGCACCTCTGATGAATGGACGCTTGAAGAGTTTTGGCGATCATCGCATCGCCATGGCCTTTGCGGTGGCCGGGCTTTTTGCCGACGGCGAAACCGTTATTGAAGATGCAGAATGCATTCATACATCGTACCCCGGCTTCGAAAATCACTTGAATGACTTGCTGTTTCCTAATGATGATCGAACCACTCCCGTCATCAACCCGGCTGGAGCACTAGACAAACATTGAATGAGCTATCCGCATTCTCGGTCATCGCGATTGATGGTCCGGCCGCATCCGGCAAAAGCACAGTTGCGCGACAACTCGCTCAGTTCCTGGGCTTCTCCTTTGTAAACAGCGGCGCCATGTATCGGACGGTGGCTTGGCTGGCGCACCTCCGAAAACTAAATCCGAACGATGATGTCGGGGTCTCTAGGCAGCTTGGCGCGGTTGCCTTTCAATTTGGCATTACCAACAAAGAATCGTTCATTTTGATCGACGGGGAAAAACCGGATCAACATCTGAAGGAAGAAGTCGTCAATCGCACTGTCTCTGCCATCTCGGCCATTCCGGAGGTTCGGGCTTTTCTTTTGCCGCATTTGAGGGGATTTGCTCGCCTGGATAATATCGTTATGGAAGGGCGTGACATTGGCTCGACGGTCTTCCCGGAAACGCCGTTTAAGTTTTATATAGATGCCGCGCCGGAAGTGAGAGCGCGCCGCCGCGCCGCTCAAGGCTTAAAGGACAACCTCGCCCATCGGGACCGCGCAGATTCTTCCCGGCGTTCGTCACCCTTGGTGATCGCGGACGATGCCGAGGTGATTGACAGCTCGAGTCTGTCGGTTGCTGGCGTAATCGACGAGGTGTTGAACCGATTGAGGCAAAAAGGGTTGGCTGCAGCCTCAAAATCCAGGCAATGACGCCCCTTTACCGCATTGGGTACACGTTGTGCCTACTCGGAGCTAAACTTGGGTTTCGGCTGCGGACCTACGGGTGTGAAAACTTGATTGAAGATGGCCCCGCCATTTTGGCATCAAACCATGCCAGCTTCCTGGATCCTCCATTGGTGGGCGTTTCGTGCCGCAAAGACGTCTACTTCCTGGCTCGAAAGAGTCTCTTTGAGAAGCCGGTGTTCGGTCCTCTTATTGCCCAGCTTAATACTGTTCCTGTCGATCGTGATCGAGGCGATGTCGGCGCTGTTAGGGCCATGATTAAGCTTTTGAAATCCGGAAATCGGGTGCTGGTTTTCCCGGAAGGAACCCGATCAAAGGATGGTAATCTCCAACCCGCTAGGGCAGGAGTCGGTCTTCTCATCGCAAAATCGCTCGCGCCGGTCGTGCCCGTAAGAATATTTGGATCATATGCAGCATTGCCCCGATCGGGCGGCATTCGGTTTGTCCCGATTACCGTCGTCATTGGTAAGCCTTTGTTTTTCACAAAGCAGGATTTAGGGGACGACGAACGTGCTGCCTACCAAGTCTTAAGCGACCGCGTAATGGCAGCCATCGCAGCGTTGGAGAAGCCATAACAGCTTCTCCAACGCTGCGATGGCTATGGATTTAAAAAGACTATCAGTATCTTTTTAAAATCTATTTGAGACTACAAGCTAAACGCTCCTTACTCGCCTCCTTTCGAGGATTGTAGCGGCAAAGCCCAGCCTATATGGGTTTTGCCGCCGTAGCGCGCAGCGCTAGCAAATACCTGACGCATTTGCTAGTGCTGCGCGCTGGTGGCCCGCCGCTGAATCGTGATGCGTTTGATGCGCGCGTCGTCGGTCGGGCTGAAACTCATCAATTCGGGATCGTCCTTGAGAGTGTTGTGAACGATCCGGCGATCGTAGGAATTCATTGGCTCCAGTTTGACCGGGCGTCCAGTTAACCGGACTGTCTCGGCGATCTGGCGTATGCGTTGCCGAAGCTTGTCGTCCCGCATCGCGCGCCAATGACCAACGTCTACCTGCACTCGCGGGGCATTCCTATCTGTCGACTGTAAGATCCGGTTTAGCAAAAACTGCAGATCTTCCAACGTCTCACCATTGTGGCCGATTAGCGCGTCTGCTTCGGCCGTGAAAACCTGAAGCTGGATCCCGCTCTCCGTTTCGATCTCTTGGATCTCCGCGACGAAGCCGAGATGACCTAACATTGTGTCTAGGATCTCTTTG
>JAFAHI010000473.1 GCA_019237325.1 Verrucomicrobiota bacterium
GTTTCATCGAAGCCCCGTAGGCGTTCACGTCGATATTATCCACCAGGGCCGAGGAAGCTTTCCCCGTCCGCAGAGAAGCGAATTCGTGATTCATGTACTCGACGCTCTTCTCCATTGCCTCTTCAGTTTCTAATAGAATGTCGTCTGGAGTCATAAGAACGGTTTTACAACAAGGTTTATAAGTTCGGCCGGGGCCGGCCCTCATCCCATCCGCAGCCTCAATCGGCCGTTACCAACGTACCTACCTTTTCGCCCCGCACCACCCTCTTGATGTTCTCCGGCCTTGCCATATCAAAAACGATAATCGGGATGCGGTTGTCCATGCAGAGACTGAAAGCGGTTGAATCCATCACCTTCAATCGTTTCGTGATCGCTTCAGTAAAGCTCACGGTTTCATAGCGCTGAGCGTTGGGATTCAGTTTGGGATCGCTATCGTAGATCCCGTCCACTTTTGTTGCCTTTAAAATGATTTCTGCCCGGATCTCGCTCGCTCTGAGCGCAGCCGTCGTGTCGGTAGAAAAAAATGGGTTGCCGGTACCTGCCCCAAAGATGACGACTCTTCCCAATTCCAAGTGCCGGATAGCCCGGCGAAGGATGAACGGCTCCGCCACATTGGCCATCTCGATCGCGGTTTGTAGGCGGGTAGGTACTCCCATTTGTTCCAACGAGCTTTGGAGCGCCATCCCGTTGATCATCGTTGCCAGCATCCCCATGTAATCTGCCGTTGTGCGATCCATGCCCCTATGGCTGGCGGTCAATCCTCTCCAGATGTTGCCTCCGCCGATGACCACCGCGATCTCGACTCCTAAATCGCGCACTTGTTGTATTTGTTTCGCGATTCCAGAAACGATATCTGGAGAAATAGTTTCAGCGCTACCCGGCTCCCGTAACGCCTCGCCGCTCAACTTCAAAACGATCCGTCGATATTTTGGCTGCCCAGAGCCGGTAGAAGTGGACATTTAAAAATTGCCCTAGCCCTTAGAGGAGTCTCTTCGCGAAGTCAAGGATTCGTCCTCTCCAATTCTTAAGTGAACATCAAGGTTTCCTGGTCGCGGGCCTCATAATCGTTCTCGTACTCGTCGTCCCGCCTTCGCCAAGCTTACGGCGCGGCAGGCCGTCCTCGTCCTCGAGAAATGCGCGTGCCAGCGATGTCGAACGAAAGGGCGACGGGTGCGAATGGGCGAAACGGCGAACATGTCCCGGAGGGACCGAATGATCGCAGCCTGGCAATTTATTAACTGGGAAACGGCAGAAAGCGGATCCGTCCCGTAGGGAAACGGTGTGATTGGGGTTCCACGTTTTTTTGGCAAGCGTGGGCCTGTCCTTTTCAAACGACGTTCCCATTCGCGCGCGAGCTCTGGGTGCCAAACATTTCACACCGTTCCCTACGGGACGGGCTCGTCATGCCGATCTTTCCTGGCAATAAATTGCCAGGCTACGATCATTCAGTCCCTCCGGGACACCTTCACCCATTCACCCATTCACCCATTCGCCATTCGCCGTTTCGCCCACACGCCCCTACTCAACCAGCCGCCGTAACTCCTCTTCATTCACAACGCGAACACCCAACGAACGCGCCTTCTCCAGCTTGCTGCCGGCCTCCTCACCCGCTAACAAAAAATCCGTTTTGCCGCTGACGCTAGAGGCCAACCGGCCGCCATGGCTCCGGATCAAATCTGCGAATACCTCCCGCGGCTGGCTTAAAGTGCCGGTGATTACCCACGTCTTCCCTTCCAATCGGTCATCGACCTTAGCCGCTCCCTCGCCCTTGCCGAAATTCAACCCATGACGCCGTAACGCCTCGATCAGGTCCTGGTTATCTTTATTGTCGAACCAGTCCCGAATGCTCTGAGCCACCACATCACCGGTATTCGGCGCCTTTTGTAATTCTTCCAGAGAGGCCTTCCGTAACACATCCAAAGTGCCAAAGAAATCCGCTAGTTCCCGAGCAGCGGTCGCGCCCACGTGCAGAATTCCCAGTCCAAAAACCAATCGCCACATCGGTTGTTTTTTGCTGCCTTCGATTGCGTCGAGAAGATTGCGAACGCTTTTCTTACCCATCCGTTCCAGACCGCCCAGAGCTTCCTCGTCGAGCGCATAGATATGATCGACCCGTTTCACTAACCCGCGCTCAACCAATTGAGCCACCATCATTACCCCCAGCCCTTCGATATCCATTGCCCCGCGATGAGCGAAATGTTCCAGCCGGCGTTTCACCTGCTCTGGACACTCAACATTCACGCAACGCACATCGATTTGCCCAGGCGTCTGCACCACCGGCTCTCCGCAACTGGGACATTTCGTGGGCATTTCAAAACGTTTTTCGCGTCCGGTGCGCCGTTCTAAGACCACTTCTAATACCGCCGGTATGATCTCCCCGGATTTCTCGATCAGAACGTGATCGCCCACCCTAATATCTTTCCGTCTGATCTCTTCTCCGTTGTGCAACGTAGCCCGAGAGACCGTAGTACCGCTGAGTTGAACGGGACTAAGATTCGCCACCGGCGTCAGTTTGCCTGACCGGCCAACCTGAACCTCAATCGACAGAAGTTGCGTCTCGGCGCGTTCCGCCTGGTACTTATAAGCAATCGCCCAACGCGGCGCTTTCGAGGTATACCCTAGCGCCTCACGTTGTTGATAGTCGTCTACCTTCACGACGGCGCCATCGGTCTCGTAAGGCAAATCGTGCCGCATTTCGTCTAACGCTTTGATCGCCTCGATCACCGCCTCAGGACTCTCCGCCGTCCAAGTCTTCGCCGGAGCCGGTAACCCCCATTCAGCCAGCCTGTTCAGGCTCTCATGATGGGAACTCAATTCCGATCCGCTGTAATAACCAAATCCATAAAAGATTACCCCTAAGCCACGCGCAGCCGCGATCCGTGAATCCAGTTGTTTCAGCGTTCCCGCCGCAGCGTTCCGAGGGTTGGCAAATAAACTTTCACCTGCTTGTTCACGTTCTTCGTTCAATTTCCGAAAAGTCTTTTTCGGAAAAAATACTTCGCCTCGGATCTCCACCTCATCGGGAGCTAACCCCTGCAAAGAATAGGGTACGGCGCGAATCGTCCGGACGTTCTGGGTCACATCATCTCCCACCGTTCCATTCCCCCGGGTGGCTGCGTACTGCAGGCGGCCATCCTTATAAAATACCGAGATCGCCACTCCATCGACCTTTGGTTCGATCACGGTCCGTATCGTTTCTCCAGGCAATAAACGGATCATCCGCCGAAAAAACTCCACCACTTCAGCCTCCGAGTAGGTATTATCCAGGCTCAACATCGGCGTACGATGGGTAATCTGAGCAAACTCTTCCAACGGCGCGCCGCTCACGCGTTGAGTTGGTGAATCGGGGGTAACAAGTTGCGGATGCTCCGCCTCTAAGTCCTTCAGCTCCCGGTAAAGACGATCGTATTCCTGATCGCTGATTTGAGGCGCTGCTTCCAACCAGTAATGCCGGTCGTTCTCCCGGATCAGAGCTTGGAGCTCTTCGACCCTTCTCCTGGCGGCTTCGAGATTTTTCATGCGATCACCAAAGCTAAAGCCTGCAGGTAAAACGCTCAATGGAAACGAGCGGGAGCGCCGGGAACGAAAGAGAAACTAGTCGCGGGGCGGCCTATTGGACTTATCCCGAGGGGATAAAAAGGACTGGGCCCGGGGTTTCTAACCAGGGTTTTAACCTCAGGTAGCATACAAAAGACGGTCCGCCTTATGGAGGCGGTAGAACGGGATTCTTGGCCACCGGACGTTGAATCAGATCTTGGAGACGAACTATCTGCCGCCCCTTCGGGACAAAAATCAAGATCGTTGCCGGACCACGTACTTCCTCGAAAACGCCATCGGAGTGGCCATTTTTAGACATCTGATATTTGCTATCTGCTATTTTGTCATTCGGACTCGAGCTAGGCGAGTGGCCGCCACCCCTGGCACGCGCATTGCTGATCTGACATTGTCACTAACGAGCGGTTACTATTAAGAAGGGGCGCCGGCTCGGTTGGAAGGGAAAAGCTTGTCCGTGGTCTGGCGGGACGCCGGCAACCTTTACAAGGGGAAACCAACCGAGCCGTTCCCTTTTTTCACCTCGCGGGACACTGACTGCCCCTGACCTCCCCTCGCCCCTACAACGGCTCTAACCAGTTCCACCCCTGCAACGGCTCGCCCCCAATCACCAATCACCTTTCACCCCTCGCCTCTCACTCCAAGATTTGCGCGGCTGAAATCCTGGTGAAAATTAGGGATCGTTTCACGCCTCTATACCGCCTTCATCTCCCCGCAATATGGATTCCATTGACTTCGAAATACTTGCGCTAATTCAGAATGACGCCCGGGTTGCACACGCCACGGTTGGCGAGCGGCTTGGCCTCACCGCGCCGGCAGTTCACGCGCGGATAAAGCGCCTCGAACGTGAAGGAATCATCCGGGGTTATCTTACGTCGATCGATCCGGGCGCGGTAAACCAAAACTTGCTGGCGTTTGTGCGTGTCACCAACAACTCCAAGGTCGGCGACGAAGAAAAGTTTGAGAACTTCGTGCGTCACGAACCTAACGTTTTGGAATGCCACGATATCTCCGGCGAAGACAGTTATCTCTTGAAGATCAGGGTCGAGTCCCCCTCCTCACTGCGACAGCTGCTTTTGCGGATCCGAGATTTCCCTGGTGTAGAACGAACAGTAACTTCGATCTCCCTGTGCACGATAAAAGAATTAGGCGGCCCGCCCCTACCCGCACCAATCTCGGAATCCGTGAACAGTGAGAAGGTGTAGGTTCTAAGTCGCACGCGGTAGAGCGAAGATCTTGGCGCCCAGGGTCAACCACCTCCGAAACGCGATTCCGCGCCGGATTTGAGCCGTGTTGCACGCGCAGCACTGCCGAAAAATTGGGACGAACCCAGCGCCATGATTTCAAGAAAGTCGCCGGAGCAGCCACCCGAAACGCCACGGCTCAAAACCGGCGCGATTACACCCGATTTGATATCGACATCGGCAGCTTCGCCCTACCAATCACCAATCACCAATCACTTCTCACTTTTCACGCGAGAAGTCTCACTCCAGTTCCAGCGCCGTGGTCTCATCAGCCCTGGGCACTAGTTGGTTCCGCATGATAATCCTGGCGCAGGTATTCCAGTGAAGAAGAGCGTCATCATTCTTCGGTGGACGCAGTGCTTCCGCTTTTTCGAACAAGGTCATGGCTTCGCGCAGAAATTCGTACGCATCATGGCTGGCGCCGGGATGACCGTGGGCCAGCTGCGCTTTCGCGCGGCGCTCACTGATAATACCGGCATAGTACGCGCGCTCATACTCATCCCGGAGCCGAGCCAAAATATCTTGCGCCTCCGTGATACCGACTGCGTACCCTTTACCGAAACGATCGGTAATCGCCAGCAATAGCGTCACCAGTGCCTTCTGATTCTGCGGGTCGATCGCCAGCACATCATGACAGATACTTTCGGCTTCAGCCGGTTGATTCAGTAACCGGTACCGTAAGGCTTTCTCCAACGCCTCCGGAATCGCCTCCGGGGAAAGACGTTTCAATTCAAACATTTGTCGCTTCGCTCCGGTTAGAGGTTTTAGGTTGTAAGTTTTACGTTTTAGGTTGTGCGTTCCGCGACTCGGCTATCTCCAACCTAAAACTTAAAACCTATAACTTATAACCTATAACTTCTTCGGCCGGAACAGCTTCAGCAACCGACCCAAAGGATCATAAAATTCGTCAACTACGCGCTCTTTGAGCGGGATAATCGCGTTGTCTGTGATAGTGATGCTCTCGGGACAGACTTTGGTACAACATTTCGTGATGTTGCAGTAACCGATCCCGTCCGCTTTTTTCAGCTCCGGCACCCGATCTTCAATATCCAGTGGATGCATCTCCAGCGCGGCCACAAACACCAAAAATCGCGGACCCACAAACACATCCTGTTTGTTGTGATCGCGCAACACATGGCAGACATCCTGACAAAGAAAACACTCGATACATTTCCGGAATTCCTGGACCCGATCGATATCCGCCTGCGCCATTCGCCAAGTCCCATCCGGTGCATCCGGCGGCCGCGGAGTAAACTTCTTAATCTTTTTCTTAGCTTCGAAATTCCAGGAGACATCCGTCACCAAATCCCGAATCAGCGGAAACGCTTTCATCGGTTGGATCGTGACCGGTTCTTCCAACGGCAACTCATCCAACCGCGTCATACACATCAGTTTCGG
>JAFAHI010000553.1 GCA_019237325.1 Verrucomicrobiota bacterium
TGTGCAATGATGTCGATAGCCGCCCGAGGCAATATCGCGGACTCACGCATTGAGTTGACGGCAAAACAGCCCTTCAGTCCCTCGCGGTTGCGAAACGTAACTTTAAGGAATCGTTCAATATTATCCCAGCCCAACGGTTCGCTAGCCAGCAGTGGCCCGAGCTCGAGGTTATCCACGTAGTAGCGCAGACTCTCTACAAACAAATCTTCTTTGTCTTTGAACTCGGAATACAGCCCGGACTTGTTTACTCCCGTGGCCTGCTCCAATGCGTGGAGGCTGCCATCGGCAAACCCACATCTCCAAAAGACCTGCAGATTGCGGACCTGAGTCACTCGCGCTGAACCGAACCAACGAAAAATTGAAAACTTAAAAAAGTATCTAATAAGAAAATGCCAACTTCATCTAACAACGCATTTGCGGATAAAGTCGTATTGGTAACCGGGGGAACCGCCGGGATCGGGCGTGCCACCGCCGTCGCCTTTGCCCGGCAGGGCGCTAAGGTAGTCGTCTCCGGCCGCAGGAAAACCGAGGGCTTGGAGTCAGTCGCTCTGGTGGAAAAAGCTGGGGGCGAAGGCTTATTCGTCCGCGCCGACGTAAGCCAAGAGGAAGACGTTGCCGCATTGATCGCAAGCACTGTAGAACGTTTTGGGCGGCTCGACATCGCCTTCAATAATGCTGGTGTCATCGATCGCGGACTGATCACCGATATCACCGTTGAAAGCTATGAACACATCTTCGGAATCAATGTCCGCGGCGTTGCTCTCGGTCTGAAACATGAGATTACGGCGATGCTCAAAACCGGCGGAGGTAGCATCGTTAATAATGCTTCGGTTCTAGGCATCCGCCCCTATCCTGATTTTTCCTTTACAACGCGAGCAAATTCGCCGTCATCGGGCTTACCAAAACGGCCGCGCTCGAATACGCCACTAAAGGGATTCGGGTGAACGCAGTGTGTCCGGCGATTATTGAAACAGACATGACAGCGATGGCCCGCGACGATGAACAGACACGCAATAATCTACTCGCTACGCATCCGGTCCGTCGTTTTGGCACTCCGGAGGAGGTCGCCGATGCCGTCCTCTGGCTATCCTCCCCCGTCTCTGGCTTCATTACGGGGATAAACCTGCCGGTTGATGGCGGATTTACGGTGTAAGCCAGATTTTTCGTCCTCGTACTCGTCGTCGTCCTTCCGCCTTCGCTGGCTTTCTATGGAGCGCTGCCTCGCTTGCGAGGCCGAACTTGAGCATAGAGCGAAAGCTACGGCGGACAAGCTGTTCTCGAAAAGGCTGGCACGGTGACGACGCGTATTATGCCCATCGCCTGGAGGGGAGCCGCTTTGGCCCGAGCCCGAACGACCACACCCTGTTCGTACCAGCGCGCCGTCGGGCTACAAAACGTTGCAGCAGGCGGCTCCCGCGAATTACCCAGCGCGATGCAGCTCTATGACCCGGTTGTAAAATGCGGAATCGAAGGCCATGGGTGAATACATCGCGCTGAGAAGTTTCCGGGAGCCGCTTGTTTTGATTAGTTTTTGGCGGGACCAGCGATGAGGCGAATGTTGCGAGGGTCGCGGGAGACGCGCCAAAGCGGCTCCCCTCCAGACGATGGGCATCGTAAACGGTAACAACACTAGCCACCCCTTTCGACGACAGCTTGTCCGCCGTAGCTTACGTTCTACGCTCAAGGTCGGCCTCACAAGCGAGGCAGCGCTCCACAGAAACCCAGCGAAGGCGGAAGGACGAGTACGATTTGCTGCGGATATGCCGTATGTGAATTGGCTGCGGGTGGCACTAAAGAAACCGTTCCCTCAAAATCGAGGTACTTGCAGCCCCCTTCCCCTTACCGAAACCACAGGCGCTAGCCAGCAGTTCCTCGGAACCGCGTAAACTTAGCCGATAGAGTTCTCGCGCCAGGTTATAGGCTTCGTTCCCAATCCACGGTTTAGGCAACAATTCCTCCGGCAGCAGCGGATCATGGAGAACTGCTCTGCGGAAAGCGTGGATCATCAGGATACGGATGGAAAACCATTGCTGTGGCAACAACCCCGGAGAGGACCGCAGCAGATCCTTCATTCGGCCAAAACTTTGCAAGAAACGTCGATAATGTTTCGCGACAACAACGAGATTCCAGCGTTCGTTGATTAACCCCTGAAAATCGCCGCAATTGATTTGATCGCTAGTGGCATTACCAAAAATGATCACTTGTTTTCGTGCGCCAATGCGTTCGAGTAATTCGGCCAACGGACCCGGCTGAATCCGAGGGTGAGCGTAGAGCTGCGGCGCCAGTGGCCGGAGGCCTTGCCACTCTAATTCCTGACGGAGTTGTTGCCGGCGTTCCGCCGAGAGTTCCTCGGACCGGACCAAAATCAACGTCCAGTCTCCTTTCCACGGTTCTTGTACACGCGCATAAACCCTAGCGTACGCGTAACTGAACCGCCGCCGCCCGGACTGAGTGAGCTCATAACTGCTCTCCCGGCCATTTCGCCTCGCTTCTAACCACCCCTCTTTTACCAACCGGAATACACTTGTCCGGACCAGACGTTCATTAATGCCAAAGGGTTCCAGCAACTCAATCAACCCCTTTAACTGCACGCAGCCTCCATGCGGTGCAATGGCGTCACCAAAGAGTGTCACCACCAGCGATTTAGCCCGAGGAGGATCCGCTGCCAAGATCCGTCGAATCCAAAGCGGAACAGTAGAAATTTTGGACTGGGAAGCTGGGGTGGCGGACACGACAAGAACGAACAAAGTGATACACTATTTTTTTTGACTAATCAATTTTTGTATCATAACGTCGCTTTAGCTGACACAGCCGCAACGCTTCGATTTTGAAGCCGGGGCACAGCTGGCGCCGGGAACTGAGTATTCTTTCTCTGTGAACTCTGTGTCTCAGTGGTGATCTCGTTTCGTTGCGGCGGGCAACTTCAGTTCCCCTTTCCTCCTATGTACGCCCAGATGGTCATGCCCGAGAAAAACGGCGACGTGTCTTCACCGGAATTGGCTGATTTCGAAGCCAGAATCGACGCGGGCGACACGATCGAAGCTCGGGATTGGATGCCGGACGGCTACCGCAAGACTTTAATCCGGCAGATCTCGCAACACGCACACTCCGAGATTGTTGGGCAGTTGCCGGAAGCCAACTGGATCACTCGCGCACCCACCTTGCGGCGCAAGGCTATTCTGTTAGCCAAGGTCCAGGACGAAGCCGGTCACGGACTTTATCTTTACGGCGCCGCGGAAACATTAGGTGTCAGCCGGCAAGAATTAGTTAATGATCTGCTCGCCGGCAAAGCCAAGTATTCGAGCATCTTTAATTATCCCACGCTTAATTGGGCGGATATCGGCGCCATCGGATGGTTAGTGGACGGTGCGGCCATCATGAATCAGATCCCGCTGTGCCGTTGTTCCTATGGCCCTTACGCCAGGGCGATGATTCGTATCTGTAAGGAAGAAAGTTTCCATCAACGCCAAGGCTTCGAGATCATGACCGTAATGGCGCGGGGGATCGCGGCGCAGCGAAATATGGCCCAAGACGCCCTGGATCGTTGGTGGTGGCCTTCGCTCATGATGTTTGGCCCACCCGACTCCCAATCGCCGCACACCGCAGAGTCGGTCCGTTGGAAAATCAAATTGCTGACGAACGATCAGATCCGGCAAAGGTTCATCGACCAAACCGTACCCCAGGCAGATTACCTTGGGCTCGCGATTCCCGATCCCGATCTGAAATGGAACGAGGAAACCGGGCACTACAGTTTCGGAGAGATCGACTGGACCGAATTTTACAATGTCATCAAGGGACATGGTCCCTGTAACACACAACGTCTACGAGCCCGCCGCCAAGCTCAAGCTGATGGCGCCTGGGTCCGGGAAGCAGCCATGGCTTACGCGCAGAAGCACGTAAACAATAGGAAATAGCAAACAGCAGATAGCAACTTAGCAGATGGTTCCGCAACAAGCTCACTACCAATCTCGATGGTTGAATGTGTTCGAGCACACATGGGCTTGTCCATTTGCTATTTGCTATCTGCTATTTGCCATTTCGGCTGTCAATCCTCGGCACCCATCGGCTATTGGCTATCCGGTATTGGCTATTCCTTCGAACCTTCTTACCGCTCCCGGCGATCACGGCGTTCCCGGCGATCACGGCGCTTCTTTATGAACGACTGGCCATTGTGGGAAATTTTCATTCGGAGCCAGAATGGACTCTCCCATAAGCATGTAGGCAGCCTGCATGCTGCCGACGCCAAGATGGCCATCGAAAATGCTCGCGACGTTTATGCCCGGCGCAACGAAGGGATCAGCATCTGGGTGGTCCGCTCGGCGGACCTGTACGCCAGCGATCCGATCGATAAAGATACGTTCTTTGATCCAGCCAAGAACAAGATCTATCGCCATCCGACCTTTTATACCGTCCCGCCGGAAGTGAA
>JAFAHI010000567.1 GCA_019237325.1 Verrucomicrobiota bacterium
TGCGCTGGTCTTGCCGCCTTCTGAAACGTCGAGATCGGCATTCTCGCCACCCAGCTCAGTCTTTACCCAACCGGGATGGGCTGAATTTACCTTGATCGAAGTATCGCGCAGTTCATATGCGAGATGGAGTGTAAAAGAGTTCAGCGCCGCCTTCGAGGCGTTGTAAGCAAAAACGCTGCTATGGTAAATCGGTGACGACGGATCCGCGTGCAGCGCCAATGATCCCATGATGCTGGAGACATTGACGATGCGCCCCGCCTGTGAACGGCGGATCAATGGGAGTAGTTTTTGAGTGAGTGCGACCGTGCCAAAGAAGTTCGTTTCGAAGGTCTGGCGCAGAATCTCCAACGAAAGTGTGCTCGGCTGATCGGGCTTACCGAAATTTTCTAAACACACACCAGCGTTGTTGACCAGGATATCGAGGCGTCCAAAAGCCCGGTCGATGAAATCATAAACTTCCCGATGTGTAGCCGAATCAGTTACATCCAGGTGTACCGCTTCCGCCTCGAAAGCCTCCTGGCGCATTCCGGCAGCCGTTGCCTCTCCCTTGGCCAGGTCGCGTACTCCGAGCAAGAGGATGATACCATCCAGACCCAGATCCTTAGCGGTTTGTAAACCGATGCCTCGGTTTGCGCCGGTGATCAGAGCAACGCGCCGATTTGTATTTGTTTTCATATCCTGAATGCCTAATCCGCCAATAGCCGCCAGTCAGTGATGGGGTCTTGCTGAAGAGTTATTGATTCTTGCTTCAACAACCATCGTCGTCGTCCTCGTCCTCGATAGGGTGGCGCGTTATTGCCGCGTGCGACCGCCCAGCGCCTGGAGGGGAGCCGCTTTGGCGCGTGTCCCGCCTCCCTCGCAACATTCGCCACAACGCTGATGCCGCTGAAAATTATGAAAACAAGCGGCTCCCGGAAACGTCTCAACGCGATGCATTCACCCATGGCTTTCAGTTCGTTCACATCCGGCCCATAGAGCTGCACCGCGCTGGGTAATTCGCGGGAGCCGCCTGCTCTCACATTGTATGGTTTGATGACGCCCTAGTACGAATAGAGCAGGTCGTCAGGTCACGGGCCAAAGCGGCTCCCCTCCAGGCGGTGGGAAGAACACGCGCCAACCCTTCGAGGACGAGGACGAGGACGATTGGCGACCATCAACGCGCGGTGGACTTGCGGTAAGCATCAGGACGACATCCCAAAACGCTACGGAATCGGGCACTGAAGTGACTAGGCTGCTGGTAACCGACACGCTCGGCGATTTCGGAGATAGGCAGCCGAGTTTTACGGAGCAGCTCCTTTGCTCGGTCCATTCGCGTACGCGTGACGAACTTAAACGGGGTATCTCCGGTTGCGGCTTTGAATAAGCGAGCGAAATGAAACGCGCTTAGGCCAGCGGCGCGAGCAATGGAACCCAAATCGAGCGCTTCTCGAATGTGATCCTGGATATAATCGATCGCCCTTCGCAGTTGATCGTCAGTAAGTCGGGGAGGCCCGGACAGCGGGTATCTGACGCTCGCGTAGGTGCGCAAAATCCGTGCGCAAGCGGCATTGAGCAAACTCTCAACAAAAAGGTTTCCTGCCGGGTCCTTGATTCGCGGTGAAGCCAAGGCGGAGGTGATCTCATGCAGGAAAGGATCTGGTGTCGAGAAGGTTGGGATGAAGTCAAGCGGACCGCCGATCCCATTCGATAAAGCCAGATCCGCTATATAGGAGGGTTCGAAAACAAGATAACTGTACGAAACTAGCTGCTCTGGGTCATCCTTGCCGAACCGCAGCATAGCGGGGGCATCGGCAGGCAAGAAAGCGATGTCGCCTGTTCCTGATGTCTCCCGCCGGTTACGACCATTCAAATTGCGCTCGAGCTTCATGGGCTGCTCGAAATGATGGAGACAAATGACGTGCTGCTTTGGGCGGTGCAACGGAATCGCTTCCGCCTGTTGCCGGACATCAAACAGCCTCGCCTGAAAACTCAAGAGTTTCACCTGGCCGTTTCGGAGCCCCACACAACTAAACCGTGAGTCAGGCGCTGGTACTTGGTAGGGAGAGACTGCCAATCCGTAGTCTAAAGTCATTTTGAAATCGTATCCTTGATTCGTAAGACGCTAGTACGACACGAGTGGAATGGTAGTACTACTTTTATCGGAGATTCTAGCGCCTCCTACCTCTTCTTTTCGCGCGCCTTTAAGCCCGCGATGACTTCCTCAATGACTTCGTCGAGCTCCAATCGTGTCGCGCCATCGCGTGCTTGGATGGCTAGACCTTGCATGACGGCGGTGAGATAGCGCGCGAGCGAATGGGCAGAGTCTTTGGGGAGCCATTGCGTGAGGGCGACGGCAATCTGGTCATGCGTGCTGCGTCGGCGATCTGCCAGCTCGGAGGCGAGATCGGCGTGCTCGGGCGCGCAGTGGACCATGCCGGTTGAGACCATGCAACCACGTTCTTCCTTAGGGTCGGTGATCGCGTCGACCGCGTTGCGCAGCAGACTCTTGATCGTACCATTGAGCGTCTTGGTCGGCGAAAGTTTCCTCAATCCCCTAGGTAGGCCGCCGTAACGATCAAGCGCTTCGCGATAGAGCGCTGCCTTACTGCCAAAAGCAGCGTAGAGGCTGGGGGGAGCGATGCCGATCGCGTTGGTTAAATCGTTAATAGAAACCCCTTCGTAGCCGTGCCGCCAGAAAAGCCGCATGGCGATCTCGATAGCTTGATCCCTATCGAAGATTCGGGGACCGCTGCGGGATGAAGGTTGTTTATTTATAGTGATCACTAAAAACTGTTTGACAGCAGAACGCAAGTCGACAGTGTGTGTAGCGATCACTACAAACTGTAATCACGAGAACAGGAGCAATCATGTCGGATTCGCCATATCAACCGGCCCTTGAGGGCCATCGTTTCAACGTTTACAGGCCGGATGGACTCACCCTAGCCGCCGCCGGGTACGGCGTGGTGTCCGGACCCGAACTCCTGGGACAAGCGGCGCCTGCTCAGAGAGAGCTTTTGTCCTCTCTCGACTTGGCCACACGCACCGAGGCCTATGCGAGTTTTCTCGCCGATTGCTTCGCGGTGCCGCCGCCTGAATCCGATTTCCGGCGGATGCTGGTTTTCAACGGCATGGTCCCGCGAGAAGTGCAGCAGGCGGTGCCGACGCTTGGCAGTGACGGATTGGACGAAGTGTGGGCGAAGGTCCCGCGGCTATTGGTGAGCTGGGGCGATGAGGAACGCCACACTCGCTTCGAGATGTCGCACCGCGTCATCGATCTCAATCCCGCCGCTCGAATGTCGATCTACGAAGGGGCCGCCCATGCACCGTTTCACGAGCGCCCTGAGCGTTTCAACCGGGAACTCGCGGCCTTCGCGAAAGGCTAATCGGAGTCTGCCGTGTCTGGTCTTGAAGTTACTGCCGCGCTGCTGGTGGCTCTCCTATGGGGAATACAATTCGTCACCAGTAAATACGGGGTCGATGTCTTTCCGCCCCTGCTGTTCCTCACGCTCCGGTTTGCGATGGTTTGGCTTCTGCTCCTACCGTTTGCCGGTCGACCCACGCGCCGCGAAATCGCAAGTGCGGCGATAATTTCGGTATTTTTCGGCGGCTTGTGTTTTGGTTTGTTTTTCGTCGGGCTGCATCTCGGCCTTGCAGGACTCTCCGCAGTAATCGTGCAGCTCATGACGCCGTTCACCGTTCTGTTCGCCTGGCTGTTGCTGGGCGAACGACCGCCCCTTCGCGTTATAATCGGGGTGGTGGTGGCCTTTGCCGGCGTCGCCCTGGCGCTCGCGAGTCCCGGAGAAGCGGTGCCGGCAGTGGCGGTTTTACTGGTCATGGGCGGCGCAGCCTCGCAGGCTTTGGGCAACGTACTGATCAAGCGCTTCGGCCCGTTTCAGCCGATACGCTTCATGGCATGGCTGTCTCTTTTTACTGTGCCTCAAGTCGGTCTCGCCTCGGCTTTGTTCGAGACTGGTCAAGAAACCGCACTGCAAAACGCCAATGTCCTGGCTTGGCTTGTGCTCGGCTATGGCGCCCTGTTCGGTGCAGTGATTGGCTTCGGGTTATGGTTCTGGTTGATTGGTCGTTGCTCTCTGGCTCGGGTTGCCCCATTTGCTCTTCTGTCGACGGTCTTCGCCATCGGTGCCGGCATCCTCTTTCTCCATGAGAAAGTCAGTGGCCCGTTATTAGCCGGAGCATCGATCTGTATCGCTGGCGTCGTGCTCACACAAGCCGGGGCGAACGGCGACAAAACAACCGCAAAAACTCCAGTTGGCACCTCAAACCTGCTGCGCGGGTGCGGTTCGGACTAGGTGGGCTTACTCCAGCGCTCCACTCAGCTGCTTCGAGGACGGTCTGCCCGACATAACCTCCCGGAGTTTCAGACGACGGGGCGAAGTCGATGACAAAACCGTCGCTGTTCCCTAGTCTGATGCATACGCCACCTCGACTGCTACGGTCACCGATTTTAGCTTGTTTGCCTCTTCGGTCGGCAAAGTGAGCTCGTGCCATTGATCGATCGGGGAATGAGGTGGAATCCTATTGAATGATCCATCTTCGTTAAGGCTGCACACCCATCGGTTTTCGGTCTTAATCGGTTTTTGGTTCTCGCCAAAATAAGTGAACTGGAGTTTGAACGCCCGCATCCAAACGTCGCCATCAGCCGTCCAATGCATTCGGATCAATTGATGATCAAATCTGGTATCATTTGTCACTTCGGTTATCCTCGCGTGAACCTGATTCGCTACGTTATAGTAGTCGGCCTGGTCGCCATCTAGTTCAGCCGCAGCCTCGTCAGTCGCTTCCTGTATCCGCCCCGAATCCTCATCCAGGCCACCCTTGCGAACGATAGTAAGGGCAGACAGCAGCGGGACAATCACCACGGCGCACAGCAACGCGATTAGAACTTTTTTCATAGATCAAACCGCCTAAGGTTCGCCTGTCACTTCTAGAACAGATACAGCGAAATTTGCAAATTCACATATGGGTATCGAACCCTTCACTATCCCTTTTTCGCAACCCGCAGTGGAGGACCTCCGTGATCGGTTGGCGCGGACGCGATGGCCGGATGAAATCCCGGGAGCAAATTGGGAGTACGGCGTGGATTTAAGCTTTCTTCGGCAGATCTGCGAATATTGGAGGGACCGTTTCGATTGGAAAGCCCAGATCGAAAGACTCTCGACGTTCCACCATTATCGGTACTCGTCGGAGAGTATCGGGGTCCATTTTATTCATGAGCGAGGTAAAGGGCCAGCTCCGATCCCTTTGATTCTGACCCATGGATGGCCCGGGTCATTTCTTGAGATGGTAGGCATCATTCCATTGCTGACTGATCCGGCCAGCCATGGTGGGAGCGCCGCAGACGCGTTTGATGTTGTAGTTCCGTCGTTACCTGGCTACGGGTTTTCTGACCGGCCTGCCGCTCCTGGCATGAATGTGTTTCGCGTCGCTGAATTGTGGGCCGGTCTCATGAACGAACTGGGATATCGACGTTTTGCCGCCCAGGGAGGAGACCTGGGTGCGGGGGTGAGCACCGCGCTGGGATTGCGCCACCCTGATCGTATCATTGCTCTTCATCTGAACTTTATTCCTGGTTCTTACCGGCCATTTCTGGAGCCCGACGTAAAACTTACTTCAGTGGAAGAAGAGTTTTTTAAGGTGATAGGCCAATGGGCGGATGAACGCGGAGCTTATTCTCATGTTCAGAGAACGCGACCGCAAACCGCCGCTTACGGGCTTAATGATTCGCCGGCCGGCTTGGCTGCCTGGATTGTAGAAAAGTTCCGGGAATGGTCTGATTGCGACGGTGATGTGTACCGAAGATTCACACGGGACGAACTGTTAGCGAATGTAACACTCTACTGGATGACACAAACGATTCACTCTTCGTTCCGCATGTATTTTGAGGGCAGAAAAGCCCCGCTGCATTTCGGGGAAAGGGAATTCATCCAGGCTCCCACTGCTATTACCCACTTTCCCAAAGAACTACCTTTCCCTCCTCGGACCTGGATCGAGCGCGGATATAATGTGCAGCATTGGACCGAAATGCCTCGCGGCGGCCATTTCGCGGCCGCGGAAGAACCGGAGCTTCTGGCCGAAGATCTGCGCGCGTTCTTTCGCCGATTTCGGTGACGTTGGGGAGTGAGAGGTGAGAAGTGAAAAGTGAGAGATGAGAAGTGAAAGCGCGTTGCCGCGTCCAAGCAGAAATGTCGTCTCTTCGCGGTATTCTCGTCCTCGTACTTCCGCCTTCGCTGCTTGCCTGTGGTGGAGCGCTGCCTCGCTTGCGAGGTCGACCTTGAGCATAAAGCGAAAGCTATGGCAGATGGGCCGTGCTCGAAGGGTTGGCGCGTGTTCTTCCCATCGCCTGGAGGGGAGCCGCTTTGGAACGTCGCCCGCCGCCCTGGCAACATTCGCCTCATCGCTAGTCCCGCCTAAAAACAGGAGAACAGGCGGCTCCCGGAAACGTCTCAGCGCGATGTATTCACCCATGGCCTTCGGTTCGTCACCCGGCCCGTAGAGCTGCACTGAGCTGGGTAATTCGCGGGAGCCGCCTGCTGTCACCTTGTGTGGCCCGAGGACGCCCTGGCACGAATAGAGCAGGTCGCCAGGTCACGGTCCAAAGCGGCTCCCCTCCAGGCGCTGGGAGGAACACGCGTCGTCAACGCGCCAATCTTTTCGAGGACGAGTACGGCCAGCCGCGCCGTAGGTCTTGCGGAGGCGGGACGACGAGCACGAGGACGATTTAACGGCGCCAACAGAACGACGAGTCGACCTATCGTCGTGTCCTTGGATGATTGAAACTCAAACTGCCAGCGCCGCGGGCAAGTCAATCAATGAGCGCACGGTAACATTGGGCTCGATTCCCCATGGGTCATAGATTTTCTCTTCTGACCGTTGAACCCACGCCGCGGAGAGTCCGGCAGAACGGGCTCCTATGATATCCCAGGGATTGCTCGATACTAACCAGAATGGGGCCGACCAAGCCCCCGTCACCCGCCTTGCATGGCTGTATACTGCTGGGTCGGTTTGAAGCTTCGGACGTCATCCGCTGTGACTATACCTTCAAAAAAATCGAGGATCATCGCATTCGAGAGAACCGCGTTGATGTCGCTTCTTTTACCGTTGGAGAAAGCGAACAGCCTGAATGTGTGGCGCAGTGAGTCGAGTGCCGGCGCTACGTCGTCGAATCGCGGCAGATGGTGATATAGACCCAGTAACTGGCTTTGCCGTTCCGGGGGAATGGCGATCTTGAACCGTTGGCAGGTGAAATTCAGCGCCTCACTCGTACAGACTGAAAAATCGACGTAGTTCCCCATCAAACCGCGCCGGAAACTGTATTCAAGTTGCTTCTCTCTCCAGCAATCCGCAAACGCACTCGCTTTGGCGCCTAGCCCCTCAGCGAGGTGTTGGGCCATGCCAGAAGGGTCCACCAGAGTACCGTATACGTCGAAGCCTAACGTGATTTTCATATCGTTCGATTTCTATTCTTAGATCGCTGATCTGTTGGCACCATCACCTGCTAGAGATGAAGCCGGTGAGCGGCCCGTCCTAAGCTCGATTCTTTGGCCACCGCAATAAGATAGCGGAAATGAAGCAACTCCACAGTTCCTCCGTCAGGTGGTGACCGTGTGTTTGTCGCTGCCACGCTATTCGCCGACGGCTCCGAGCGAATCGGCCTCGCAAGCGAGGCAGCGTTCCACGGTCGTTGCCCGGTTACATGCGGATCAAAAGGCGCTAGGGCTTAGAACTTTCGGCTCTGTACGAGTCCGGTCAGGAACGAGCGGATTTGATCGGAGATTTCTTCAACATGGGTTTCGAGTGCGAAGTGCCCTGTATCGTAGAAGACCACCTTTGCAAAAGGAATATCCCGGCGATACGCCTCGGCGCCGGGAGGAATGAAGAACGGATCGTTTTTGCCCCATGTCGCGAGCAGCGGCGGTTGATATTTGCGGAAGTACTCCTGGAAGGCGGGATACAACTTTAGGTTGTTTGCGTAATCCAGGAAAAGATCGAGTTGGAGGTCGACATTACCAGGACGCTTCAGCAAAGCGGCGTCAAGCCAGTAGGACTCGGGCTCCACCAGCATTGGGTTGGCCACCCCATGTACGTACTGAAACTTTGTCCCTTCAAGATTGATGAATCCACGCAGCGTCTCGCGATTGGCCGGAGTCGGATCTTTCCAGTATTTCTTGATCGGATCCCAGGCGTCGCCCAGGCCGTCCAGGTAAGCATTTCCGTTCTGTGAGATGATCGCCACAACCTGATCGGGATGAGCGACGGCTAGCCGGTAACCGGTTGGCGCGCCGTAATCGAAAACATACAACGCGTAGCGCGTCAGGTTCAGCTTTTGTACAAAGGCGTCGATACTCTTGGCCAGATTGTCGAAGCTGTAATGGTAGTTCCGACTGGCAGGCACCTCGGTAAACCCGAATCCCGGCAGATCTGGCGCGATCACTCGGAAGGTCGACGCCAGCCGTGGCATCAGATGCCGGAACATGTGGGAAGAGGTCGGAAAACCGTGCAGCAACAACAGCACGGGACCGTCAGCGGGACCGGCTTCACGGTAGAAAATATTAATTCCGTCAGCCTCAACCGTTTTGAGCTGCGTTGTGGGAATGCTTGATGGGTTCATGGTGGTTTGATCTGTGGATGACATCGTGTGGGAAAAGGCCGGTCTGGACGCCGCTAGGACTGCCAAAGCGCCCAGCCCCGTCCGTTGCAGAAACTCTTTTCGGGAAAAGTGAGTAGATCGGTTGGTTTTCATATCTCGGCTCGGTACTGATTGGGATGTAAGGTGTAACTTTCGATATTTTATTTTAACAAGTTACCGAGTAAGCCGCGAAAGTAGTAACTTGTCAAATCGTTATTTAACAAGTTATGTTGAGGGATGGCCTCTGTTTCTGAACTTGCCGCTCCCGAGCACCCTGATTTTCATTTACTTGGTGCGCATCCCGCGATCGATTTCGCCAACACACTGGTGCCGCCGCCCGGGCTCGATATCGAGTTTCTGCAGTCGTGGCAAGACGTGATTGATTGGTTGAAGCAGACCAAACTTTCCGGCGGACAGAACCTGAAGATTTCAGCACCGGATGCTCTTCAAGCCCTCGAGGCAGTCCGAGGGTTGCGAAATGCGTGGAAGACTACTGTTGAAAGAATTATGGCTGGGGATGGCGTTCCGCCGCAGTTCATTAAGCAGCTCAACCGGATTCTTTGTCTCGATACCTTTAGCGAAACTTTAGGTCTCGAGGATAAAACTGGCTTTCATTTGCACCGATCCGGCTCACCGCTCGAGGGCGGGCAACTGGCTCTGGCCATTCTTGCCCGGTCGATCGCCGAGTTTCTGGTCATGGCAGACTTTAAGTATCTGCGCCGTTGCGCAAACACCGATTCCTGTGTCCTCGTTTTCTACGACGCTACGAAGAACCATCGACGTCAATGGTGTAGCAATTCGATGTGCGGGAATCGGTACAAAGTGGCCGAGTTCCGGCGGCGGCAACGCGCCGGTCGTCGTAAGGAAAGGGTCTGAGCTCGGGGGAACAACCCCAGAGGGAGCAAGAGCGATTTAGCGATAGCGGAGCTGTTAGTTGGTGACCTTCAAGCAGCGGCGCATCACTATATCCACGGGCTAGGATTTGACTGGATCCGGCAGAGCAGTAATGCGTTGGAGTTGAAATGCGCATCAGGCTGCAACAAACAGCCCAGCCGGACTTTGAACGCTCTTCTGTTACTCCGTTTTGCCCGGATGCGGCGTTTATCTAATCAATTTGCAGTCTCGGCGGGGCGGACAAGCTAGCGTCACGGTATCGGTTCTGATCTCAGCTTCGTCGATTTCCATGATGCGATAGCCGATCGTACCGGTTGCTACCTCTACAGCGATTCATCATCTTCGCCGAGGAACTCGATAATCGAGTTAACCGCTTGCCAGGCATTCTTTTCGAGAATGACCATGTGGGTACCCTGACCTATCTCGATCCAGCGCCGATAGGGCGCGGCGGTCAGCCTGTTGAAGAAATCTCGTGTCGTGTCAAATGGGACGTCTACGTCCCATTCCGCATGCACTAGCAACACGGGCACACGGATTTCGCCGGGATCATAAAACGGCCTGCCTGCGGCCCAATATTCGCGAATATCGTGGATTGCGCCGGACGGCGCCAGGATACTGTTTGGAACGGTTCCCCGTGGACCGCTGGCGAGAGTGTTTTCGAGCCAGACATCGAACCATCCTGGTGGAACTAGGGTCTCTCGTTGTGCTTTTGGAGCGGCAGCACGCCAAGTTTCTTCGTATTTGCATAGATCTACTTCACGGTAGGCGGGAAGATCGCCACCTGCATCAATGCGGCCGGGCGTCTCTCGCAGCCAGAGTGGAGCAATCAGTGCCAACCGTTTGATCTTACCATTGTTTTTAGCGACATAACCGCCGGCGATAGATCCGCCCCACGACATTGCAACCAGGTTTAGCTGATCCACCTTGCGAGACTCTAAAACATAATCAATCGCCATACCAAGATCGCGGATGGCAGTTTCGCTCCGGACAGGCTGCGTCTTCGGGTCTATTGCTCCCGCCATTTCCAGTGGCCGGGTCGAGGCGCCATATCCGCGCACATCGACCGCATAGACATCAAAACCAGCTGCGGCGAGTTGATCCATGAAAGATGCACCGCCCACTGGTGCGTCAAACAAGCTTCCGGAAGAGAAAGTGGCGCCGTGCATTAAGAGCAACGTTCGTTCGGAAGGAAAATTTTCGACATGGGCCAACCGTTTGCGTCGGAGGTGTAAGTCGATCCCGGCGGTGTCGCTGGGAATAGAGAGATCTTCAGTAACAATCAATTTATGCATTTCTTCGATTTAGAGCGTTCATGTGACGCGTGATCGCCCACCGTCTGGAGGGGAGCCGCTTTAGCACGTGCCCCAGGAGCTCGCATTATTTTTTGCAGAGCGAGAAAGGTCGAATAATCGGGTTTAACAAGCGGCTCCCGCGAAATGCCCAGCGCGATGTATTGCCCGCCGGTCGGTTCGAATAATATTTCACGCACCAAGGGACAAATCACGCGTTGGAGCCGTTCGCGGGAGCCGCCTGTTTAAAAAATTTCGGGCCATACATGCATCGAGGAAAAATGCGTCAGATCCCTTGGGTACGGAAAGCGGCCCCCCTCCAGGCGTTGGGCGATCACACATCAAATGAACGCATCACAGCTTTCGATGATCACGACGAGTTCCGATTTTTCGAAATCCTCGTCTAAGCGAATTGCCATTGAAACCCTTCGGTTCCGCGGCTGACGTAGCCGGCGGAACTTTCTGCGAAATGAGTGGTGAAGCAGAGTGCGTGATTCT
This sequence comes from Verrucomicrobiota bacterium, assembly GCA_019237325.1. Lineage (GTDB taxonomy): Bacteria > Verrucomicrobiota > Verrucomicrobiia > Chthoniobacterales > JAFAMB01 > JAFAVN01. The sequence goes on from JAFAHI010000567.1 coordinate 11,308, forward strand.
CAGAAGCATAGGAAAGGATCCATTCGCGAGAGGCTTGACTGGCTTCTGGAAATT
>JAFAHI010000613.1 GCA_019237325.1 Verrucomicrobiota bacterium
CGCCCTCTTTACGCCTGGATCCTGGAGAACCTCGATTTGCCGCGGAAGCTGCCGCACCAATACGAATTCGCGCGCCTGAATCTCACCTACACCGTGATGAGCAAGCGCAAGCTCTTGCAACTGGTTCAAAAAGGACTCGTTGCCGGATGGGACGATCCGCGGATGCCCACGCTCTCAGGACTGCGCCGCCGCGGTGTCACCGCCAGTGTGCTGCGGGACTTAGCCTACAACATCGGCATCACCAAATATGACGGCCTTACCGACCTCGCAGTACTCGAACACGCCATCCGCGACGAGTTGAACAAGACTGCCCTCCGGCGTCTAGCAGTCTTGCGCCCGATCAAGGTGGTCCTGACAAACTATCCGGAAGGTAAAAGCGAAACGCTCAACGCAGTCAACAACCCGGAAGATCCGACCTCGGGTACGCGTGAAGTTACGTTCGGGCGCGAGCTTTATATTGAAAACAGCGATTTCATGGAGAATCCGCCGCCGAAGTATTTCAGACTACGGCCCGGCGGTGAGGTGCGTCTCAAGTATGCGTACATCATCAAATGCGAAGAGATTATCAAGGATGTCGCTGGCAATATTGTAGAACTCCGATGCACAGCGGATCTTGAGAGCAAGAGCGGCGGCCCGAACGCGAATTGTAAAGTCAAAGGGACAATCCACTGGGTTAACGCAGCCGATTCGATCGATGCGGAAGTGCGTCTCTACGATCGCCTCTTCGCGCAAGCCGAGCCCGACACCGAAACCGACTTCGAGCGCAATTTGAATCCAGCGTCACTCGAAGTAGTTGCCGCCAAATGCGAGCCAAGCCTGCGGGAGGCGCGAAGTGAAACCAGGTATCAGTTTGAGCGCCTCGGCTACTTCGTCCTGGACAAAGACAGCACGTCTGAACACCTCGTCTTCAACCGGACGGTCACGCTCAAGGACTCTTGGGCAAAAGAAGCACAGAAACCGTCCGGACCAAAATAACCGCGAATGGACACGAATAGACGCGAATAAAAGACCAGGATCAACCGCAGATGAACGGAGGGGAGCTGCATTAGAGATGTGCCGCCGGTAGATTCGGAGGCGGTCTATCCCGGATCGGTTGAAAGGACATGTCCGGCCGCGGCTCCCTTTAGGTGTGGCAAGGTCTATGGTTCCCACAATCCCAGCGTGCTAGACATCGCCCCATCCGGGGCGTCGCGTCTATCGGAGCGCCATACCTGAAAACGATTCATCGGCGTCGACACGCGTGCGAGCTCTAACGCGGAATGCAACGCCCCTCCGTCCGTTCTCCTTCGTCGGCCGTCTTGCGGTTAACGCCTTCTATTCGTGTCCCTTCGCGGTTCAATTCGCGGCCTGCCGCGCCGTAGGCTTGGCGAAGGCGGGTCCATTCGCGGTTAGAACTCTGCATTACCAGGTGTACGGGCAAATGGGATCACATCCCTGATATTGGATACGCCGGTTAAGAACATCAGGAGCCGTTCGAAGCCAAGACCGAAACCTGCGTGGGGTACGGTGCCAAAACGACGTAGATCCAGGTACCACCAATACTCTTCCTCGCTCAAGCCGCGAGAGCGCATGTTTTCCTGCAGCACGTTCAGACGCTCCTCGCGCTGCGAACCGCCGATGATTTCACCGATGCCCGGCACCAGCACATCCATCGCGGCCACCGTTTTACCATCGTCATTCACGCGCATATAGAAAGGTTTCGCCTGCGCCGGCTGATCAAACAGGATCACGGGCACCCGGAAATGCTCTTCAGCCAGAAACCTTTCGTGCTCCGATTGCAGGCTCTGGCCATCCGTGACGGGATACTCAAAGTTCCGCCCGGAGGCGTTAAGAATCGAGATCGCATCGGCGTAGGGAACCCGTTGGAACGGACGTTCCGCGACGAGAGTGAGCGTCTCCATCAACGTCTTATCCACAAACTTAGTAAACAGGCCCAGTTCATCCGCGCAATGCTCCAGGGCGTGCCGCACCATTGCTTTTACGAACTCCTCAGCCAGCTCCATATCCCCTCGTAGGTCGCAGAACGCCATCTCAGGTTCGATCATCCAAAACTCCGCCGCATGCCGAGAGGTATTCGAATTCTCGGCCCGAAATGTCGGCCCAAAGGTGTACACTTTCGACAAAGCGCAGGCGAACGTTTCGGCTTCCAGTTGCCCGCTGACCGTTAAATAGGTGGCTTTGCCAAAAAAATCGGGTTCGCCGGCCTTGTCCGTGCCCTGTTTCAGCGTCGTGACGCGAAACAATTCACCCGCGCCTTCGCAATCGCTGGCGGTAATGATTGGCGTTTGGACGTACACAAAATCCCGCTCCTGAAAGAACTGATGCACCGCATAGGCCAGACGACTCCGAACCCGGAAAACGGCGCCGAACAGATTGGATCGCGTGCGTAAATGCGCGATGGTGCGAAGGAATTCGACGGTGTGCCCTTTTTTTTGCAGGGGATAGCTGGCATCAGCGTGTCCGATGATTTCCAGATTCGTGGCGCGAAGCTCCCATTTTTGGCCGGCGGCAGGAGACGCAATTAGCCGGCCCGCCACGCGTACCGAGCTGCCGGTCGTAGCATGCAGCGCCTGCTCGTAACCCGGCACCTCCTGGTCGACGACCACCTGCAGATTGCGCAGGCAGGAACCATCGTTAACCTCGACGAACGAAAAGCCTTTGGAGTCTCGCCGAGATCGGATCCAACCTGCGATCTCAATTTCCGCCTCGGCGCTGGCCGAAAGGGCGTGTTTGATGGACGTAATCATAAAACTGGGATGGTATTGCTAGTCTCCTGTCTCATAAATAGCATGGCTTTCGTTGGGCCACTGCCGGATCAGTTTGCTGTTTTTCAAGGCGCGAACGACGAGCATATCTAAATTGATACGTGGAGAGTGAGCAACGCGGAAAAACAGCCGCCCGGCCACGGCCGAAGGATTGCGATGAAAATGGAATAGAAAAATATGCCCAAAGAGTTAAATTTTTTGAGCCAGCTGACGGGATCATTTTCCCAGTCTGCAGCTGGCAACCCCACGGTGGCCATGATCGAGGCCGCCTATCATCATCACGGACTAGATTGGCGTTATATTAATTGTGAGGTAAGCCCCGAAAAACTGGGCGACGCCGTTCGCGGAGCTCGGGCGATGGGCTGGGCCGGTTTCAACTGTTCCCTTCCCCACAAGGTCACGGTGATAGAGCATCTTGATGGAGTTGGCGAGTCTGCAGCGATTATGCGCGCGGTCAATTGTGCAGTTCGCCGTGGCAACCAGTACATCGGCGAGAATACTGACGGGAAAGGATTCTTGATGTCTCTCGAAGGGATCGTTGATCCTCGCGGCAAGCGGATTGTCTTGTTCGGAGCAGGTGGCGCGGCCCGAGCCATCGGGGTCGAGCTCGCGCTGGCGGGCGCTTTCTCTATCTCGGTGGTTAACCGCACCGCGGGGCGTGGGATGGAACTAGTCCGGTTAATAAACGACAAAACGTCTGCGAAGGCAGAACTAATCAGTTGGCAAAACAAGTACAAGGTGCAGCCGGACGCAGGCATTGTGATTAACGCCACCTCAATCGGCCTCTATCCGCACGTTCATGACCGGCTCGACCTCGACATCGAGTCACTCAAGCCAAGCATGGTTGTGGCAGATGTTATTCCGAACCCTCCTCGCACGCATCTCATAAAAGACGCCGAAGCGCGCGGTTGCACAATTGTTGATGGGCTCGGCATGCTCGTTAACCAAGGTGTTATTGGCATCAAGTATTGGACTGGCGTCGATGCGGACGCCACGGTCATGAGGCGAAAGCTCGAAGAAATTTACCGGGAGCAGTAGATAGAGATTGAGTCGATTTGGCGGGTTTATCTACGGAGGATTCTCCCCAAACAATGTTGGTACGGATCGCAATGAGATTTGGGACGAATCCCGAGGGTCACGTCTTATAGAGTCTATTGCCCAATCCATTTCTACAATACGGAAAGATCACAAAGGACACAAAGACCAAGATTTCTACAGAAGCTAACAGAGCAAACGAAGGCCTGTCTACAGCCAAACCTTCAGACAAAATTGAGGTCTCACCCTTCGTTACCTTCTGTAAAAAACCTTCTGTCTTTGTGTCCTTTGTGATCTTTCCGTATTGTGATTTGCTGTTTTAAAAGCGGGATAAACTAGGGTCAGGCGCTTCAATGAATCGCATGCAGCGCTTTCAACAAACCAGGAAGGACATTCTCCACGAAGTGGACCTGCGCCTCGGAGGGAGTCTGTCCGTGCACAGCGAAGGAACAAATTGCATAAACTTCCCTGATCGCGCTAGCGAGTCCGAGATCAAGCAATTGCGACTCGATTAGCGTCCCAATGATCTCCACGAGTGGGCGCGGATTACCTTCCCCACCAATGTCGAGTCGTGTTGCCGCGATTCGTCGCAGCTCGCGTTCGATGCTGTAGCGTGCCTCGAAGAGGCTCTGCGTATAATCGTCCACCGAAATCGGCGAAGTAAGACTCGGCTCGTGTGGTGAGCCGTATTGTTGGATGGTCTTCTTGACCGCGACCTGAGCGCGCTTTTCTAGAGCTGGCAGCTCGGCATCGGGCAGAGGCACCAGATTGGCCCGCGCATGAGCCTCGGCCGTACTACGAATTTCGGAGCGCAAGTTCACTAACTCGGATTTGAATTCAGATCGCAGCTCCCGAACTTCCTGCTTCATTTCGAGTCCGAATAAATTGAGATCCTGGAAAAGAGGAACGAGAACTAGAGCTGCCCAGACCGAGAACACAAATACATCGGAAGGTGCAGGACGCCCTGCAACCAAGTCAGAATATCTCTGTAAAAGAAAATAAGTGAGGAGAGCAATCAGTAAAGCCCACCAGGCGAGTTTGAACCAGTTCGGAAGTCTCATTGAACAAATGGTTCTCAGGCAATGAATTACGCCGTAACAGCCAAAGGCTATGCCCGCCAGAACTTCTGTCTAGCACAATCGGAATCGCCGCCGAGCCATTAAGTCGCCGGTTAAAGCCCCAGACCTGGGTCACCCTTCTAGTGGGAGGCTCGGCATCAGATCGACGACCGGGACTTCATCCTTCGTAATCGTTATGAAGTCGCCGCGCTCAACGAGCGTAATCAGCTCCGGCAATTTCTCCCTTGCCTCCTGCACGCTAACTTCCATCCGCTCGCAAGATAGGCCCTTAACATAGTTCCAGCAGACAGAGGCTTCGGCGACCGGGATTTCATTCCGCGTAATCGTTATCAGTTCGCCGCGCTCAACGAGCGTGATCAGCTCCGGAAATTTCTCCCTGGCTTCCTCCACGCTAACTTGCATCCGCCTTAAGATAGCCACTTGAGATAAGATGTGCCAATGCCGGAAAGCTTCTCTTTCGAGACGAAGAAAGCCCGGGGTTTATCCCGAGCTTTTCGCCGATATCAAGAACCGTGGCGGTGCTTGAAAAGTCCCCTCAGTTTTGCCCTCCGCCCTGGTCAGCGGTATTTTCCTCGACCGTCTTTTCTTTAGTGCCGCCAAAGGTCCCTTCTTCGACAACTTCTTCCTCTGGTTCGGGTCTCATATGTCCCTAAGCTACAACAAAATGAGCGAAATATCTCCGGTCATCTTTAGCGAGCGTACCAGCCTGCGGAACCTCTGATGAATCCGAAGTTTTTAGCGGTTTACCTATTGTTGCTCTGGCAGCTCCAACTGTTCCCGAATGCGAAAGCTAATCAGATCCTTTGGAGCACGGTTTCACCTAGCGGGACCTATGCCGTCGCGGGGCCCGAATCGGATCCAACATCAAAGGATAACAGTAAAGCGGCCGTAAACGACGATCCCGCGACAGAGTTTTCGATCGTGAATATCCAGACCCAGCAGCCAGTCTTAGGTTTCTCGGGATTTAAGCAGACGGATTTCGCGACGCTGGGCTTGGTCGATGAGTCTTCGATCCAGGCGTTCTGTGCATGGGCGCCGCAGGAGGATCATCTCTTGATTGTCAACGCCCTAGACCCATCGGCGTGTCTCCAAGTCGATTTGCCCGACGGGCGGGTTTCGCAAGTTGGACCAACGTTAGCGGCAGCGGCGACTCGAATCGCAAATGGAAGAGCGACCCACAAGTCCAGTCATTCGGCTCAACCCACACATTTTTCCATTGTCGATGCACACTTCATTTCGTCTCACGAATGTTACGTCACCGTGAACATCGATTCGGGTTCAGGCTCGGAAGCACGAGTCGATCTCTATTTTCAGGTAAATGCCGGCGGCAACTCTCTCGCTTTCGAACGATCTGAGCCTTATCCCAATCCTAACCAGCCCCTTGGTGCATCGATCCTGGCCGCCCGCCAAGTCGAGCACTTCTATCAAACCCTGCGCGGAGTCTTGGATGAGCCGAATCGGCGAATTCTAACCATGGAACAACAGTCATGGCTTGGCGCCCGCGAATATTTAGGCAATTACGAAGACCGTGTCGTTTTCAGCCAAAACCGCATCACCGAATTGAAGCAAAAACTGCAGCAAGAACTTCAGAAGAAATAGAGGATCCGGATTGCGGAGTGGCAATTCTCACCTTTCGATGCCTCGACCCGAGGCTTTGTGCATCTGGACATGCTCAGGATTTCATCGCTTTAACGAAATCTACAAGGGCAGTCAGGGTAGTACCGATACCATCGGGAACGACGTCCAATTGCTCGACAGGAAGATTCAATCGATTGACCCAGAAGGTCGGGTACCCGAAATTCTTGGCGCCTGCCGCATCCCAGCCGCCAAAGGCGGCAAACACGATCTCTTCGCGCGGCAACTTGAAGGCATCGATCGCCATCTGATACGCTCGAGCATCCGGCTTGTACACTTTCACCGCATCCGTGCTGAGATTGTACTCAAAAATACCTTCCAGTTTGGAGCTCTTGGTCGCCGCATCGAGCATCTGCGGCGTCAGATTGGCCAGAAAAGCCAGCCGCAGGCCGGCATCTTTCAGAACCTGCAAAGCCCGGGACACATCCGGGAATGCCTTAAGCTCGAGATAGCCGTTCATTAACCGTTCCCGTTTTTCGCCGGTGAGTTCCACCTTTAACATTTTTGCAGCGAACTCCAGTGAGTCTTGCGTCACTTGCCAAAAATCGGCGTAGCGCCCGTATAGAGTACGCAACCAGGTGTATTCAAACTGGCGCGTCCGCCATAAGCTGGTCAACTCGGTCCCCCGGCCCGGAAAGAATTCTTCTGCCAGAGCGGTAATCGGCCGAGCATCAAAGATGGTGAAGGCATCGAAGGCAATCGCCCTAGACGTTGGCGGTGTGTCCGCCCGTGTCGATCCATTAACCAAGAGACTGGTCGCAACACCGCTAGCTGCCAGATTCAAGAACTGCCGTCGATTTAAAGACATAACGTTTGTCCGGTCTCCAAAAGGAAGACTGGAAACACCAGGTCGAAATTCCTGTTTAGCACGAGATTGTTACAAACGGACAGCGACTAACTACCTAAGGCATAGTGCTGACAATTCGCTCCCGCCCCGAGGCCTCGAACTCCAGGAGCTCCCGGATAGCACTTGCCATTGTACCGAACCCAGTAAAACTGCTTAGGGATTTCGATCGGTGACAAAGAGAGGTCTAGTTCTGATCGAGCATTCATACGCGTAATCGGGGCATGCGATTCATGGGGTTCTTTGACGAACCTCTGTTTCTTTAGTCAAATGGCAGCTTCGGGTAATATAACACCTCCCGCCTTGCCATTCCGGATCGCCCGCCCTTTAATAGGCCCCAGCGCCGCGGGCCCGTTATCGTGTGCGATCTGAGAAAAGCCCGTTATGAATACCTTTCCGGCCACCTCAAACGCCGAGACCGCCGACCACGCGGCCGAGAGGGTCGACCGCGACTGGGTCGCCGAAGCCGTGCGGCGGATCGAAGCCGACTTCAACCGCTCGGCGGATACACATCTACTCAAACTTGATTTGCCGCAGCTCGCTAGGGCGGGCGTCGATCTCTACCTCAAAGATGAATCCACCCACCCCTCGGGCAGTCTGAAACATCGACTCGCGCGCTCGCTTTTTCTCTACGGCCTTTGCAATGGCTGGATCAGACCCGGCAAACCGGTGGTCGAGTCATCCTCCGGCTCGACCGCGATTTCTGAAGCTTATTTTGCGCGTCTCCTCGGCACTCCTTTCATCGCGATCGCGCCTCGCACCACCGCGAGGCCCAAGATCGAAGCGATCGAGTTCTATGGTGGAGAGGTTCGCCTTGTCGAGCCCTCCGAGCTTTACGATGAGGCGCGGCGCGTGGCGGAAAAGTCAGACGGTCACTACATGGACCAGTTTACCTACGCGGAGCGCGCGACCGACTGGCGCGGGAACAACAACATCGCCGAGAGCCTCTTCTCCCAAATGCGCCTCGAGCGGTTCTCCACCCCTTCCTGGGTGGTCGTCAGCGCCGGAACCGGCGGCACCTCTTCGACCATCGGCCGCTACATCCGCTACAGCCAGCGCGGACCCATGATGACCCGTCTCTGCGTCGTCGACCCGGAAAACTCGGCGTTTTTCGACTTTTACCGCACCGGCGCGAAAAGCACGCTAGTCGAAAAGAGTTCGCGGATCGAGGGCATCGGACGCCCGCGGGTCGAGGCCTCCTTCATTGCAAGCGTAGTCGACCGGATGATCCGCGCACCGGACGCCGCCTCGATCGCAGCGATCCACTGGCTCGAAGGCGTCATCGGGCGAAAGTGCGGCGGCTCGACTGGAACCAATCTCGTCGGGGCGCTCAAGCTCGCGGAAGAGATGATCGCCGCCCGCGTTACCGGCTCGATTGTCACGCTCATTTGCGATCCGGGCGAGCGCTATCTAGCGAGCTACTACGACGAAGGATGGATCGCCGCCGAAGGCCTCGATACGAGGCCTTTCCGCGAGTGGCTCGAAGGCTTTAGCGCCAGGGGTTGAGGGCTCGGGCGATCAAGCGAGAGCCGACATGCACAACATCTGAGCGCGGATCGCATCGATGGCTTCCATCACCTCGACGGATTCTTGCAAAGGCATATACGCGGATTTCGTGAAGAAATCTTGGACCTCATGGCAGGCGGCGAGCGCCTCCAGTCGCTAGCCGCCGAATATCCAACGCTCACGCTCGAATGTCCGGGTCAGCCTTTCTTCGATTTTGGAGCACGAGGATTTGCTGCTGACCGGGAGCCACGGACTCGAGTACGGACCTGTGAACGGCGCACGCCGGAGCGGGCCTTTCTGCCGGTCGTTCCAATTCGGTGGCGCACTGCGCTTCCGATCTCGGCCGCCAGCGCCGGATCCGAAACGGCTCGAGCCAACATGACGGCTCCGACGAGTTTCGCCAGGATCTCCCAGGCGACCGCCCGCCGCTCGGTCTTGCTGTCCGATAAACCCGCCTCCACCGCCTCCACGAGTTCCAACAGTCCTATCTGGTAAGCCTCGCGCGACGCTTGGTCGGCTCGCGCGACCTCCGGAGCAAAACTCGGCAGCCCGCAAGCATCTCCCGGCGGGCATGTCACCTTTTCGGTCAGATAAAAATCGGCAAACGCTTTGAGCCAACCGTGTCCCGCCTTCTCTTGAAAACTGGCGATACCGATTCGTAACTCCTCCAAGCCTGCGGTCACCGCGGCCTGAAAGGCTTCGGCTTTTGATTTGAAATGCCCGTAGAAAGCGCCAGAAGTCACGCCGGCAGCTTTGGCTAGGCCATCGACCCCGATGCCGGTGTAACCGGCAGTCCGGAGACCGCGGCCCACAGCTTGGAGGATGCGTTGATGACTTTTGGCGTGATGACCAGGTTTGTAGCGCATAAGCAGGCGGATAAAAAAGTTGCCAGACCGACCCAGCAAAATTCGCACCATTACATAACGCTCGCAATATTCAGGCTTGACGCGCCTGCGCCTGAGGATTAAATCACGCTCGTTACATAACGATAGTTATGTAATAACCACCCTATCCATCAACAACCCCTAATATCTGCAACCTATGCCAATTACTGTTTACGCTACGGAGGGCATTCTGAATGCCGAAGCCGAAAATGTAGTTTTTTCTGAGCTCACCAATCTCTTTCTGAGACTTCACCAGCTTGAGGGGAACGACTTCATTACGCCGAACATCATCGGAGAAGTGCGCCGGATCCCGCCCGAGCAGTCCTATGCTGGTGGGAAACGGGCCAGCATCGTCATCATCGAACTTAAAGTACCCTCGTTCGCGTTGACTGAACCTAACCAGAGAGAGGCGTTTATCGAGGAGGCCACCAGCATCGTGCAGCAGGCGAGCGGCGGCCGCCAACCGAAAGAGCGGATCTGGGTTAACATGGTTTACGCCATCGACGGTTTCTGGGGCATTGGCGGAAAAGCGTACACTAACAACCAGCTCATCGCCGCGGTTACCCACGAGGCGGTTAGCGGTTAGTTGTGGGGCCGCGGGACGACGGAGGAAGTTTGCGTTTTGCGGCAATCCTGCTTTGTGGCTTCGTGTCTTTGTGTGAGACTTGCTTGGCCCTGTTGTGTGAATCTTACAGCTCAATAGCTTCTAGCTGGAGAACAAGCGTATCCAAAACTTCCTTTATTTGGCCCCGCGGTGCCCTCGGATAATTCAGCTGGCGTTTTTGGCGCCGACTGTGGCAGACTGATTTGCAAGAGATTCACTACCATGGGCGAGCAACAGTTTAAGGACGCCGCCACGCGGATCACCGGGCTGTTCGAAACGTGTGGTGCGGCGGCGGCAGTAGCCGAGCAAGAGCGGGTAAATCAGACGTTAAAGCCCAAGAACCTGTATATCCGGTTCGAAGGCCGGCCAGGAGGCCGTCATCTAGCCTTTCGCCTCTACCGTAGCGATACGAGGCCGCATCAGGTCATCTTAGACCTTAATATGTGGCTCAAGCCGGTCTAGGCGGGCAGCAGTCCGCCAGCTTCCGAGTCACAAAGGTCAAGGAAGCGCTCGCGCCGCACGACCACTATTTCACGTCGCTTCGGATCATGGAGTTCACACCTTAATGCTGATTAGACCAAGAAAGCGCACTAACACACCTCGGAAACTTTTGTTACTTATTGACCACTATCAACCGCGCAGCACGATAAAATAACCTTGCCAATCTTGTTTCTAATTTGATACATCCACTTCGTCGAATGCCTGAGATATGAAAATATACATACTCAAGGATAGGTTGAAATTCCTCGCATGGATGGGCAGGAAAGCTCCCGATACTATCGACGCTGTGCGGGAACACATCACAGACAACTGGCACTACTTTCAGCAAGGCTGGTACAAATTTTTTCTTATCGTGGATGGAGAACTGAATCAGGGACAGCTATTGTATGCCGGCGTGATTAGAGACGCTTACGCGGAACGATCGATTAGAGGCTGGAACACAGAGATGGTCGAAATGGGCTCTTATTTGGCCGGAAGTCACGACGTTCCTTACAAAGAGGGCGGATTTACGATTGACCACGAGTTCTACCGCTGGAAAAGTTTTCCCCATAGATTCTCGAAGAAGGACGCGATGAAGGCACTAATTGCCTGCGGGAAGCAGGCGCCGTCGGTAAAGGAGAAGCACCAGGGGCCTGACATGAACGATTTTGGCCCAGGGCACGAAAAGGGCATCACTTTCTGAGCACACGATGTTTTGCCTTCCTAGCTGAGAACATTTATCGATCTCAGTTATCCGGCAAGTCACCTCCGTAAAGCCGATGGTTCTGGATTTCGGAAGGTGCCGAGTGGGTCACGCCTAAGTCTTCAACACATGCTTTTTTCTTCTGTTGAAGATACTTGTTAGACTCGCTCCCGCAACATAGCGTTGCCTGTCCAGCCCGGGGCACAAATTCTGAGCGAATGAGCCCGGAAGAGGCCCTGAACAACGCCGACAGCCACGCCTACTTCGTCACTTAGATGGTAGCACACGTTTCCTTCGAGTGACTCCACGCATTCGCTTCTGCCAGCTACGATAAACGTTGATGACTCAACTGTGCCCGCATATTACTTTTGTTTGAATGAGTCACGAAAGTACCGCCATTGGCTTTCCCGATGGCTACGGGCCGCTGCCGCTGGATCTCGAAGTCGGTGTTGCCCCGGTCAGGATCGCTCTAGTCACCCGGTCTGCACCCGCAGCCGAAACACCGATGCTAATGCTTCGGGAGACCATCGACGCTTCTATCTATCTAGGTTGCCTGATAGATGCCAGCGGTGATCCAAAGACCTGGATCGAGATCTGGGTCCAGAATGTTGATCACATGGCTCACGGTTTCCAGGCCCAGATTGAGGCCTTGAGCAACTCCGTGATCGACCATCGCTGGTCCGCACGGCTGGACACTCTCCGGAAGCTCGACCGAACTGCGGTGATCGAGACCGGATGGGAAACAGTCCACCCGCGGCCTGCCTTCTTCGATTCCAAGACGGGGAGATTCGTTCACCCGGCTGAACCCGCGACAGGTAAGCCCTTCGTGCTCTGCACCGACGACGCCTCATTAGCCGCAGCGGGATTACCCACTTACACTGGTTCTCTTCATCGTTATTTGTGGAATGGACCGGACATCGACACGCCGGCTTTTGTTGCGGTTACCAACCAGGCGCCGATTCCATCTGGCGTCAGACCCGCATCCCAGGCTTTCCCAGACTTGTTGCCTTTCAATCCGGCCGGAGGATTCCTCTTGGTTCGTTCGTTTTGTCCACTGAAACTCGCGGATTTCGCTGACATTCTCGCGGGCAAGTCCTGGCCCGGTTTCTCCTGCGCCAGAGCTTCCTTCGATCTGGGCGGCGCTTACTCTGAGCTGGAGGATGCCGACAGGATCGTACAAAAAGGCGCTCATCTTTTCGCCGGCCGCGACGGCGGCGCGGGCCAACTGCGGGAGGTATTCCATCTAAAGATGAACCTGATCCAGCAGGTTCTCGTACAGATTCGTGAAGCCATTCGATCCGAGCAATTACCCGTGCTCAACCTCAACGCAGAAAGCTTTCGAGTCAGGCTATCTCAGACAGGAGTCGGTTTGCCGTTCTTTTGGACAGCGCGCGTTGAGCTAGTGGAGTCGTGTGCCGGAGTGGCATTGCCGATCCCCACGAGTGATTTGCGCTACTTCGTGCCGCCGGCGATTCCGGGGCCGTCAGTTTATCGTCCCCAAACCTTGACTGCGCTCGCGGCCGGAGAAGGTGAGTTAAGAATCAGAAAAATGCTCGACCCCGGGCCAGAAGGAATTTCCATCGAGGCAACGCTGGCGACCGATGAGCGTTTGGCGATTACCGGAAGCGACCTTATCCATATCCGGTTGGGTTTACCGGTCGGGCGCGTGGATTTGTATGGCTATGCCGACGAGTCAGCTGCCCTGGCCAAAGGCGAAACGCGCGTTCGGACACTGCCTCAAAGATTGCCTGATTCCGTTATGACGGCTCTAGGCCAAGCAACGGGTACGCCGATCAGGACAGCACACTTTGAAATTTTGCCGCTGCTCGCTTCTCCTTGCGATATGTATGCTGCTGGAGTAATCGCTGCTCGCATTCTCCTGGTCGATGAGGAAAACACTTTGAGCGTCGCGGTGGACGAGTTGTTAAGTCTGGCCCAGCAGCTGGCAACTCAATACGATCACGAAAGGACGTTTCCTGCGCGACTGCGTGCAATCGTCGACGCGGATCCACGCTGGGGTCCCGCGCTTGGGCCGCACCGGCTCGTTGCCAATTCCGGGATGCGTGAAACGGCTGCCCGGGTGATTCCAAGCGATCTCTGGTGGGATACAATCGGACTCATCCTTCGCCTGTTTCCAGGTACCGGTCCGGATAGTTTTTGCCGAAACTTTGGTGATGCGCCGCCCTTAGCGCTGGATGCGATCTTTGAAAAGCCGCTGGCGGAGCTTGAGCTTTTACAGGTCCGGAGCCGAAGTTTAGTCGTGACAGATTGGGATCAAAACATCGAAATTCGGGAGGCCATCGCCAAGGTGATGGCTAAACATGCTATGGAAGATTCAGCAACGAACTCCCGGACTCTGGTCATGGATCGATCGGATTAGTCAAGAGCGATCTTTTGATTTATTCTTCTGCCGCGCATGGCTGAGGTTGAGCGCTACCAACAATACGAAGTGCTTCGTCGCACGGATGGCAGCCTGTGGGAGCTGGGCCGGGGAGCGATGGGAATCACGTATAAGGCTTTCGACACCAACCTGCACTGTCCGGTGGCGTTAAAGGTCATCAACTCTACCTACCTGCAAAACGAAACTGCCCGGCAAAGATTTCTGCGGGAAGCACGGGCCGCCGCAGCGCTACGGCATCCGAACGTGGCCTCGGTCTTCAACCTCAGCACGAACCAGGACAACTTCTTTTATGTCATGGAGTTCATCGACGGGGAAACCGTTGAGGCTCTGGTAAAGCGTAAAGGAAGCCTGGAACCGATCGAGGCACTGAATATCACGCTGCAAGTCGCTCGGGCGTTGGCCGCCGCCGCCAAACAACGGTTGGTCCATCGTGACTTAAAGCCCGCTAACCTGATGTTGGTCGATCAGGAAGGCGAATCGGTGGTTAAGGTCATCGACTTTGGCCTCGCAAAAAGCGCCAAGGATTCGAACGAAGAAAGCGCCGCACTCACGGTGGGCGGATTTGTGGGTACCCCTCACTTTGCCAGTCCGGAACAGGTGGAAGAAGGTGATCTGGATGTGCGTTCGGATATCTACTCGCTTGGAGCCACCCTTTATTTCATACTGACCGGCAAACCACCCTTTTCCGGTTCTGTCGGCCAGGTAATGAGCCAGCATTTGTACAAGGCGATCTCCATCGAGCCTTTAGCCGGCGTGCCCCCCTGCGTAATCGCTCTACTCCAAAACATGTTGGAGAAAGATCGGGCGAAACGACCGCAAACGCCGCGAGATTTGCAGGACGCCATTGCCACCTGTTTCGAAGAGATTCGCTCGCCTTCGCCCCGAATCGTGACGCAAACCAGCGCTGCGCCACTGGAACCTTTTAGCCCGGGAACATTTGTCCAGGAGAATTACCGGTTGATTGAACCACTTGGCGAGCGCCCTCAGGGGCAATACTTTCTGGTCGAGGATCTTCGTCGCAACCGTTTGGCTCGCCAACTGGCGTTAAAGCCGGAGTTCATTTCAGACCCGCATTGGTACGAGCCACTAGAATTAGCAGTCACGCGATTACGGAGTGCGCCGCACCCATTGCTCCGAGAGGTATATTATTTAGAAAACGCTCCCGGCGAGGGCATCCTCGTGGAGGAGCACGTCATAGGCCCTAGCTTGTTGGATTTTCTTAAGGCTCGCAGTATTCTGAGCGCCCCGGAAGTCGTGCATCTGGCCACCCTTTTGGCGCCCCTAGCCGATCACGCCAGCGCTAGCCGGCTGGAGTACGTCGACCTTAGCTTATCCGGTATTCACTTCGTTAATTGGGAACCGAGCGCCACTGAGCCTGCGCTATCGGAGCGTTCCTTGCTTAATTCGGAGAATCTCGAACTGAAAGTCGACGGGCTCGACTTTTCTTTTACTTCCTCGCAAGCGGGTACTTTGGTTGGACTTGATACGATGATAGCGAGCGCCGCCGTCAGTGGACCGCGCGCAAGTTATGTGCGTTCGCTGAGCTTGCTCTCCTATGAATTACTTGGTGGGCCACGCACGCGGGTGGAGGCGACAGGCCAATATAAACCGATTGCAGCGCTGACCCAGGAAGGAAACACCGTCTTAAAGCGAGGATTGGTTGATGATTTTCCATCCGCAGTCGAGTTGGCCAAGCTGCTAGCGGCGGCGGCCAATCCCAAAGAATTCACTTCTGAAATTCGCGGCGACCAGCCCACCGCAACCAGCCGGCAAGCCGAAAAACTCGGCTCGATAACCTCCGTTTCTAAAAGCGCTGCGAGCGAGGCCCAAGAGGCGGTTCTCGGCGTTCCGCCATCGACGACCACGAGCGAGCTCCCAAGTAAGCGGAGCCAGACGCCGGCCAGGTTGCGATTGGGTCTAGCAATCGCTTTGATTGCTTTGATAGGAGTCGGAGGCTACCTCATTTATCCGCGACTCCGGCCAGCCCGGGAGATTGCCGCACTCTCAATTCAGAGCGATCCACCTGGCGCCTCTGTTCTGCTCGACGGTAAACCGCCACAGACGCCGCCAAACACATTTACTCATGTCCCTTTCGGGCTCCACCACATCACCGCGAGTTTGGATAACTATGAGCCCCTTAAACAGGATCTTGAGGTCCGTAAGGGTATGGTTCCTGGAGTCCGTTTGAAACTGACTGAAAAGCAGGAAATCGCAGCGCTCGCGGTACAGACGGATCCGGCCGGCGCCTCGATTTTTCTGGACGGCAAACCTCCGCAAACACCCCCGAAGACCTTCGAACATGTTCCCTTTGGTACCCATCAGCTTACGGCTGCTTTGGATGGGTACGAGCTCGCTCAACAGGAACTGCAAGTGCGCAGCGGCATGAGTCCAAATCTCTATTTAAAGCTTAATCGAAAACTCAGCCCTACTGAAAAATTCCTGGGTGAGGTAAAGCAGGCCAGGGAAGGTTCACCCCAACAACTCAATGCCTATGTCCATCTCGCTCAGCTTTCAGCACCAGACTCGGGGGAATACACCAAAGAACTTGAAAAGCTTATAGAACAGTTGAGGACCAAAGCACCGCCGATCACAAGCGCGGAATTTAATCTTTCCTACAAAGACACTATTAAGGCAGCCGCTGATCTTAACATTATTCCAGCGATTTTGTGGTTAGCTGAGAACGAGCAAGGAAACGGGGCCCTGGATCTGTTTCTGCGCGCAGCAAAATTGGGAAATTCGTATGCGATGCTGAGAGCCGGCCGCGCTTATTTAAGAAAGGGAACGCCGAGCGATAACGAAGAAGGTTTCAAATTGCTCAACCAGGCTTATAACGCTCCTGATCGTAACCTGGAGGCTGGGGCCTATATCGGTGATTGCTACCTGAGCGGCGTAGGAACTCAACGCGACCTGCAAAAAGCCGAAGACATTATTCTCCCCCTAGCTAACCAAAATGTCGTCCCGGCAATGACGATCGCCGGACGCATCCTTGCGGTTAAATCAAATAACGCGGTTACCGAAGCCCAGAAAGCTGGGACAACGCCGGAGAGACGAAAACAACTTCAAGCGGAGGCGGATGATCTCGCGCGTCAGGCTGTGACCTGGTGGGAACGCGCATTGGAAAAAGGTGATTGGAACGCGTCGGCTCACTTGGGCCAATGCGCTGAGCTTGGGTGGGGCGGCGTTAACAAAAGCGAAGAGGAAGCAGAAAAAAGATATAAAGAGGGGGCGGACCATCGAAACCCAATCAGCACGTTCTACTACGGTCTGGCGATTCAGAATAAACCCGGCCGGCGTGCTGAAGCAGAAGAGTTCATCAGCAAAGCCGCCGGTGCAGGTATTCCCTCCGCCATCAAATGGTGCAAAGACAACAACGTCTCTTTTACGCAATCTAGCCAGCAGGAGTAGGAGAGCAAGACTAACACGCTGAACGGGTTGCAGCTAGATGACCCTTAAATAGTCGCTGTCGCGTCTATTTAAAGGACAGACTTCGTAAAGGGCAGATCAAGAAAATTTGAAGCACCCTGTTCCGAATTCTCACTCAAAAAACAGCGGCAGAATGTTCCGGCGTAGCTGGGGCATTCCGCCGCCGTAGCCTGCATCGCTCGCAAATGCGTCAGGCCCGCCCGCGTCGCTACGCGAAGCGTTGGCCTGACGCTTTTGCGAGCGATGCAGGCTTTACTGACCAACATACTCCGGATCAAGACTCGCGATGTTTGCGATCGTTCCGGTTTGCAGGGGAGTCTTGAACTCGTAAACGTAATTGTCGGCGAGGGTTTCTCCCTCCAGCGTATAGCGCATCTTGACTTGTTTAGCCTCGGGAGAGGTCTCAGCACTTCGAACTGTCGCAATCAAGACCGTCTTGATGTGCTTCTTTTTGAGCTCCTGTTTTTTCGCCGGTGTTAATTGTTTGAAGAACGCTTTCGCATTCTGCTCGGCCACGCGGCGCTGGTACTCGGTTGCCGTGTGCCGAATAAATTGGGTCTGCGTCCGGATCGCGCGCAGCGTTGTGAGGTCATCACCGAACCCGAGAACCATTGAGGTGTTAAGGGCCATCCAGGCCAAACATGCGATGTACTTCAGAAGTGCGCTGTTCACGACATCCGGAGCTTCTATCGCACACGCCTGTTTAAGGCAAGATTCATAAAACTAGGATTGTCATATGTGCCATAGATTTGATATCAAGCCCCGGTGAGGTGTTGCGTTGGGCTTTTGACGGATCTTTTCAGGCACAAGCGCGTTCTGTTGGGTCTTCTTCTTATCGGAGGAGCTGCATACGGCCAACAAGATGTTTGGCAAGGTCCTAGTACCCCTAGCAGCTGGTTCACCAACGGCGACTGGAGCCTTGGCGCACCGCCAACGTCTTCAGAGAACGCGCTCGTCGATAATGGTACGACTGTACAGATTACATCGGGAACAGCGTCCGCTGCCAGCGTGACGGTTGGAGGCACTGTCGGCAATAGTATCCTCGAGACGGACGGAGGCACGCTTAACATCAGCGGTCCTTTGACCATCGCAACTGGCGGAGAGGTCCTTTTTAGCAACGGGTTTCTTTTTGCCAGCAGCATTACAGACAATGGTTCGATCGTCTTTCAAAACGGATTCAACAACGCCTTCGGCAGTACGATAAGCGGGACCGGCAGTCTCACAGTCAATTTAAGCGACGGCGCCACTTTAGCACTATCGGGTGACGATACGTACAGCGGTCAAACACTGGTAGAAGCCGGAACGCTTCAAGCCCAGTCTAACACGGCTTTTAGTCTTAATTCAGCCTTTACCGTAGACTCTATCCTAGACCTGAATGGCTTCAGTAACACGATCGGCTCGCTTTCCGGGACCGGGATCGTAACAAACGGTATCGCTCAGACTGATATAAAAACCGCCGCTACCACGACCGCGATCCTAACGGTTGGTAACGATAACAGTAATTCGCTTTTCGCGGGAGTCCTCGAAGATGGAACCGGCGCTCTGGGATTGACCAAAATAGGCAGCGGCGTTTTAACGCTGACGGGGACAAATACCTACACCGGCGGAACAATTATCGATGGTGGCGTACTGCAACTCGGCAACGGTGGGACGACGGGCAGCATCGTAGGCAACGTTGCTGATAACGCAACCTTGGCCTTCGATCGCAGCGACATCTACACTTTCACCGGGGTGATCAGCGGCACCGGCGCAGTCCAACAGATCGGGACTGGTACCGTCGTTCTCACCGGGAACAACACCTATACGGGCGGTACAATCATCGGTGCGGGGACACTCCAGCTGGGCAACGGTGGAACCACCGGCATCATCACCGGAAACATCACTAACAATGGGAGCCTGGTCATTGATCTGAGTGACGTTTTCACCCTCGGAGGTGCAATCAGTGGCACCGGCTCTGTTCGACAAATCGGTGCTGGTACCACGGTGCTGACCGGAAACAGCACCTACACCGGTGGAACGATCATTAGTGCGGGAACACTTCAGCTAGGCAACGGCGGAACGACCGGCACTATCACCGGCAACGTCGCTAACAATGCGACCTTAGCGTTTGATCTGAGTGACGTTTACATTTTCGGTGGGCTGATCAGCGGCACCGGCGCTGTCCAACAGATCGGGACTGGTACCACCGTTCTGACCGCAAACAACACTTACAGCGGTGGAACGACCATCAGTCGGGGAACACTTCAGTTAGGTACCGGTGGGACCACCGGCACCCTGGTTGGCAATGTCATCGACAATGGAACGTTAGCCTTCAATCGCAGCGACACGTTTACCTTTGGCGGGCTAATCAGTGGCACCGGCACTATCCAACAGATGGGGACCGGTACCGTCATATTGACCGGAAACAACACCTACACCGGTCAAACCACGATCGGTATGGGAACACTTCAACTTGGTAACGGTGGAACGACTGGCAGCATTATCGGGAACGTCAACGATAATGGAATATTAACTTTCTATCGCACCGATGCTTTCACCTTCAGTGGAGTGATCAGCGGTACCGGTCAGGTAGTCAAGCGCGGCGGTGACACCCTAACGCTGACCGGTAGCAATACATACAGCGGCACGACCACGGTAAACGGCGGCACGTTACAAGCCGGCTCCGCCGGCGCCTTCAGCGCGAACTCAGCGTTTTCAGTCAATCCCGGCGCAGTACTCGATTTGAACGGCTTTAATAGCACCATCGCTTCACTTTCCGGCTCTGGAACCGTGTTAAACAGCGGCGCCGGGGCCGCTACCTTAACTGTCGGTAACAATAATACCGATACGATCTTTAGCGGCGTACTCGAAAATGGGACACAATCCTCGACCGACGGGAAAGTTGCGCTTACGAAAGTGGGTACGGGCGCGTTAACTTTGACCGGGACAAACACTTACATCGGGTCAACCACGGTGGATAACGGAAGCCTGGTCGTGAACGGCTCGATCGCCAGCCCGCAAACATTGGTCGAATCCACAGGACTCCTTGCCGGGACCGGCTTAATTGGCGGTAACCTGGTAAATAACGGGATGGTTAACCCGGGCGACGCGCCGGGAACACTCACTGTCCGGGGCAACTACACCCAAAGCCCAAGCGGCACCTTAAGTGTCCAAATTGCCGGACTCGCCCCCGGCCAATACAGCCTACTGCTGGTGGACGGCCACGCCAGCCTGGCCGGCACACTCCGGTTGACCGCGTTGAATGGCTTCAAATTGCAGGTGGGTAATCAACTCACGTTTCTCATTGCGAACGGAGGTGTCAGCGGGGCTTTCACTACGATCGAAAATCCCTTTGTTAGCAATACCATCGTTAAGGCCGATGTAGTTACCTTAGCAAGCTCGGTCCAGATTGTGGGGACACAAGGTAATTTTGTCCTGGCCGCTTGTAACCCGAATAACGTCTCTGTGGCCCGCGCATTAAATAGCGCCGTCGGAGCGCCGCAAGCGTCTGCCCTGATCACCTATCTTGATAACCAACCGTTCAACACCCTTTGCTCTGACGACTTCACCGCGATCAGCCCGGAAAAGCTAACCTCTGTCTACAGCGTCGGTATCTCACTCGCTAACGTAGAATCAGCTAATCTGGAACGGCGGATGGATGAGATTCGATTGGGTAGTCACGGCTTCGATGGCACTGCGTTTACTATAAACGGCGGCCCGCCCAGTTTCACTGACGGTCTTGCCGGCCCTAGCGGCGTTGAAGGTAAAAGCGGCCCGTCTGTTCCGGCTCCCATACCAGAAAACCGTTGGGGCTTTTTTGCTAATGGACTCGGCCAATTCATTCATGTTGACGGCACCGAAGGCGCCTCCGGTTTTGATCTGCAGACCGGAGGAGTGACCCTAGGGGCCGACTATCGCATCGGCTCAAATTTCGCCATTGGTTTAACCGCCGATTATGCGCACACCGGGGTCGATCTTGTCGACAACAGTAACATCGATGTGAATAGCGGAAAGTTCGGCCTCTATACCACGGTATTCGGTAATGGCTTTTACCTGGACGGAGCCGTCACCGGAGGCTGGAGCGGGTACGACACCCATCGCACCGCCCTCCTGGGCAATGCCAATGGTAGTACGGATGGAGCGGATCTGAATGTCTTGGTCGATAGCGGCTATGACTGGACGAAAGGCGACCTCAACATTGGTCCTACTGCGACTTTCCAATATAGCTACGTTGGCTTCAACGCTTTTACCGAAACCGGCTCGCTAGCCCCCTTGAGGTACGCCGATCAAAGTGTGGATTCTATCCGGACCTCATTCGGAATGAAAGCGTCGTACAACTGGAAAATCGGCGCCGTTCTCGTAAAACCGGAACTCAGCGCGGCCTGGCAGCACGAATATTCGGATAGCGCTTACTCAATCGTGGCAAACTTCGCCAACGGCGCGGGCGATAGCTTCGCCGTCACCGGCCCGCGCATTGGTCGCAACAGCCTGCTTCTCGGCGCGGGCGTCTCAGTTCTTCTGAGCGATCGCGTTTCGACCTATGTCTACTACGATGGCGAACATGGGCGTACTAATTATCAGTCCAATGCAGTATCGGGAGGGGTTCGGATAACTTTTTAGGGATTCCTTAAGGCTGATTTCGCTGAGCTTTTCGGCTCTTACCTAAGCGCAGCCTACAACGTTTAGAATCCAGGGTAGAAAAGACTCTCATGATCTGCACAAACTGCCGCAACATTTGGAACGGAGGAGAGCAAGAGTTTCCGACTGCGCAGAGTCTCCTTGCCCGCTCAAAAGTTATAAGCGGCAGTGGGATGAAAATGAAATCAAAAAGACTGACTTTCGCTCGCCCGACTCTTCCATGGTTAAGAATTGTTACACTGCTAATAAAGCGTCGGTAACGTCATCTGTTCAGGCGATTTGCGCTGATTATAAGAACCGCATAGTACCCTATAACATGGCTGGTGCTCAGAGCGCCGAGACCACTGTCAAATTGAAAACCGGTCAAACGCTGGATTTTCGGACTTATCAGCAGATGCACAGTGAAATGAGAGCAATCGAAAAGATGCTCGAGTCCGGTCACTGGATTCTTCGCCGCGGGACTGTTGTGTGGCGTGACTATTCTAAAATCGAGGCAGACGAGTTTGTAACGGAGGAACCGCACTGCGGCTTTTGTACTTTTTTTTTGAATACGCTTAATCTTCCACTAACCAAGCCTACTTATGGATGTTTTCAGCTCGCCAGCAGGCTAAGCTACATATTGCCTCCAGACCTTGAGACCGATGCGGAATTCATGGCGCGTGTGCTGGCTAAAGACAGCGTACCAGTCTTGAGAAGATCAAAAAAATTCTTAACGGGTTCGTCCCAATAGACTCAACCAGTTGGGTTTTATCGATTGGGCCCGGCTGGACATTTGACGACGATGGTGATGTCTTAGATAAGACGGATAAACATGAAATAGAATGGGACGATTTGGTCTTTCAAAATAAGCGGGAAGTTCTCTACGGAATATGGAAATACGTTTATGAGGTACTGTTCGATGAACTCAAAGCAGTTTGACGTGATCTCATTTCCAGAACGTTCCTGGCGTTGAGCTCTGCCAGCTATTGGGCATTCGGTTTTTCTTTAGGGAGTTGCTCTAAGGGCTGCAAAAGGGGTCAGTCAATTTGACTGACCTCTTCTTCTAAACGACTCGGATAGTATCACTATGGACATTTGCCAGAAAGGCGTTGTTTAGACGCCTATCAGGGGACAGGGTGTTGCCATGAGTCACGTGATCCTGCTCCTGCCAACCCCAGACATTCTGCAACTCGCGAACTGCCACAAGTATGTGGCCCGCCGGTCTAGTGCCTACGAGGAAATCTACACCACGACGACGATCAAAGGTAAATGCGGCAGCGTCGATAAGATCCTCGTGATCGGGCACGGAAAGAAAGGTGGGTTCGATACTGCCTCGGTGGAAGAAGTCGCGAATGCCATCTACGACAGCGGGATCTCCATGACGGGCAACAAGAAAGTAGCATTCGACACCTGCTACGCCGGTTATTCAGACATGACCGCATCAGTGACCAGCGCCTTGACACAGGTCGGCGTATGGCTCAAAGGAAAAGATAAAGCGTGCAATCTATTACTGGTCGGAGCGACCGGGCCTACCGTAACCATCGGGGCGCTCGGTTACTCGGCCACGCTCTCCTTTGTAGGTGGTATCGATCTGTCCTTCTTGGGCGGGGCGGCCGATAAGCGACTGGTCGTCAAGGATTCGAAGCTATCGAGTGCAGGCGCTCTGCAGACTAAGAAGACGAAGGAGTACAACGTGAACCTATTTGAGAAACCATCGTATTGGGATGAATATACCTCTTCGTCACAGATCAAGGTCTGGGCGGAGGCCGAGTATGGCAAGCTGATCAAGTTTGCGATCGACTTCCGGTCCCACCTCGGGCCCGACCTCGACACCAGTACAGGGAAGAAGGCGCGGATTTCTGTTGCGACTATTATTGGTTGAGCACTTGGTCCATCTCTGCGTCTGGACGGTACTTACCAACCAGGGAAAGAAGCAAAAATTGCGTTAAGTTTTTGTTCACGCCACTAGACTGCCCGTTTTTCTATTAGGCCAGAACTGTTGGACAGCTAGAATAAGTTGCTGTCTACCTAACGAGGTCCTAGGCGTATCGTGGAAGTATTCTACCAACACTCGTTTCTGGATATAAAACTTCCAATTTCCACCCGTGCGAGCACCAAAGACGGAACCCTGGGATGCCACGAACTTCATCGAATCCACGCTTTGAGCCCAATGAGAGCCGGAGCACCGTCGGGCGACCGGGCGGCAAAATTGGTCCGACATGGGGAACCGGAGGGGTTTGGCAAGCTCAGTCGAGCTCTAAAATAGTTCCATAGAACTAATGGAAATGGTTCTCCTCCCAACAAGCCTACTAGATGAATTGGACCGCGAATTTCCCTGGTTCGGTTCCACTTCGGACGCTAATATCCTGGTCAGACTGGAGAGTAAGATTACCGTGGAACCACAAAAAAAATATCCAGCGGTCTTAGAGAAAGAACGCAAGCAGGAATTGGCGAAAATTCAATCGGAGATCGATTTCTTAAAGCTAAAATTGGAAAATTTAAATTCGCGATACGCTGTTCTCCAAAGACAGAATGCGACGGGTCAGCTCAGTCAAAATGATAAGATAGCCATGCAAGGTTGTTGGGAGGACGGCGGCCGCTTTACTGCCCAGATAAATGAACTGGAGAAGCGCAAACAGCGAATTACTCAACAGCGAAAAGACGTAGTCGAGCGAGACGCTGAAATTCTTTTTAAGCAAGCGCTGGAAGTTGGGGCTAAAAGCGGCAAAAACAAGCTTTATATCGGCAGTCGTCAGTTCGTAGCCCAACACGCAGACAGCAAAGCGACTGAAGGGAAAAAAGCAAATGCGCGGCGCCGGCTATTGAACGCGAATAATTGGACTTGGGGAGTAAATTTTGCCTGGGTCGAGGGAGGAACTACTGCAGCGGCGCGCATCAAAATCAAAGAAAACGAAGAGAATCCCAACCCTTTCGAAACGATTCCGCAAAGCGCGTACGATCAAATGATGATACACCCGAGAATGGGCGCGGAAGAGTGGCTTGAATTGTGCCGGCAACATCCAAATACGATCTTGTGGCATGGCCGTGAAAACCGTCCGACGTGGACCGCGCTCGAAATCGAGGCGTGTCTGAATGCAGGATATATGTTCGCTTTTAGGGAACACAAACATCGCGCGGGGCGAGTGATTGAGCTGGTACCACGAGGCTAAAAACCAGGATGCCTTCTGCGGATCATGTGCCGGCGAAAATGACCACCCCCCGGCCATATGGCAGCAGCTACCAGCCCCAATCAGTCAGCGCATGATCTGCTTTTCAAGGTGCGAGCGCAAGGCCTCCTGCGATTCAGTCTTAGACCGCTGTCCGCCGGAGATCTCCGGGAGCTTGCTCGAATTCGCGCGCTAGAGCAGGTAGCAACGTTTCTGCCCGGAGGCCGACTCGATCCCTCGCAAGCTGCGCGGCGCGTTGAATGGATAGCGGCGGAATCGACGAGAGATTGGTTAACTTGGGGGATAGGCCTCACCGCCATCGTTGAAGACCTTAGCGGTCAGCTCATCGGCTACTGTGGACTGAACTGGATCGATTCCGCTTCGAAATTCCAGATATGTTACATGCTTTCTCCTTCCTTTTGGGGAAGAGGTATAGCCACGACCAGCGTTGGTGCTGTTATTGACCACGCCCGAATGCATCGCATCTGTGACGAAATTATTGGCTTGGTTCCGATCGACAATGTTAGATCGAAAAAGGTTTTGCTCCGTCATGGATTTGCTCACAGAAAGAACATCAAGGACGGACCGACTGAAATCGAGTATCTCGTTCGCGTCCTGCAGTTCGATTCTGCGTGACACGCTGTCTTGCTTCCGCCAAAACGCCATAACCGCTACAGCATTTACATGGCGCGAGAGTCTGGCGAACCAATGTCGTTCAGCCGATATTGGTATTCCTCAAGTCCGGGTTCATTTTTGCGATTTCGCGGCACGTGTTGTTGTTGACGAAGTCGTGGCCGATGACGTTCGGCAGAGGAAGTTTGTTACTTGGCATTCTGATATCGGAGAGGAATTGACCGAGCCGATTGTGCATGCCTTGCCGGGCTGTCGTGTTTTCCCGGACGTTGCCGCCGGTCTCCTGCCAGTAGATCCAGAGTAGATGATGGCCGCCCGCGTGTGTCTTATGTTCCTGGCATGCTGCGTTCGCCAACTCGACCGCGCCCTCTGGGGACCAGTTCCCCTTGTTCTCCTTGCCGACAGCGAACGATTTTCCGAGGCCACCAGAGTACTTCCCGCAGAACGCGAGCCCTAAATTAGGGATGGACGGATATTTGGTATACGGAAAGTACCCGTCATTGGCACTGAAGTTTTGCGCGTTGAATTGGTTGTCAAAAACCAAAAGTAGATGCGTGCGAAGGTTCTGGACTGTCACGTCGGCCAGGTTCTGTGCTGATGCCGGCCCCTTGTAAACGACACCTGGCCTCGCTTTATCAAACTGCTTCAACGCAGCGGCCACATCTCCCGTGCATTTCGTATGGCCGATCCGGAAAATGATGAACTCGGTGGGGCGACTTGAAAGAAAGAAAGCGGCATCCTCCAGGGCCGCGATCAGCGTACCTCCGTAATCGCCAAGATAGCCATCCTTCGCCTCCTTGAAGAAGTGGCCCATCGTCACCGTTTTCGTCTTCTTAATGACCCCCTTCGTCCTCAGGAAGCAACGGATGTCAAAAACGCGTGAACCTTCCATGGCCTGCTTATAGATTCCCGAATACTGGCATTGGGCCTTCGAGCCGGGCTTCACGCCGTGCTGAAGATCGCGATAAACGCCCGCATCGTGGCTGCCGGGAAGGCACAGTTCGTACAATTTCCTGTCTTTATCGAGTCCGCTCATCCATTCATGAATCTTCATTTAACTCACCTCCGGAGTGAATATGACCGCTCGACGGGGTCCGACCAGACATAAACGAGCAACAACCTATGGCGACACCAAACTCATCGCCGCCTCCTCGCCCGCATGCGGCGGCAAATAATCATTGACAACGGACAGGCGGACAACAAGCAAAATCAGCTAATAACTGTAGCCTGTGTGTCCCCCCGAGCTTGATACCGCTGATCGAACGATTGCTTGCGCGCTGGGCCTTTGCTTTACTGCTTCTTTTACTCAAGGTTGGTGTTAGAGTCAGGGAAGTAATTATGCCTCCAGCCGCGCGAGTCACCGATCCGGTATCGCATCCGCTTCCTCCGGTGTTAAGCCCTGGCCCGGGCAGCCTCAACGTGTTGATTGGGGGCCTGCCTGCGTGGCGCGGGATTCCGGCCGCAGCGGCAGCCGGTTTGCAGGTAGCCAAACAGGCTTCGGATGCGACGATCAAAACGGCAGAAGCCGCCTCCCTGGCTGCCTCCGGTACGCCGGGCGCACCTGCTGCCAAGGCAGCCGAGCAAACGACCAAAGCAACCGCCGCTTCAACCATGGGCTCGGCGATTACCTCCGCAGCGGGTGGAGCGGATATTCATACCTGCACTACGCCCCTGCCGGTGCCGCCACATGGCCCAGGAGTAGTCATTGACGCTTGTCCGACTGTCCTGATTAATAACCTTCCGGCAGCGCGGATGGGTGACACGATCCTTGAGGCCGTTGGGCCGCCGAACAAAATCGCCATGGGATGTCCGACAGTCATTATTGGGTGACGATGGGAAGCTGATGTGGCGACCCCGCTGCTGACGGTATTCGGGACCTCTGTCTTTTTCTTTGCGACTCTGTGTCTTGGCGTGAGACTTTTTCTGTGCGGCGTTTATGACCGCACAGATTTCTGACCGGACTTAGAATCATCGGCCACCGTTGGTTTGGTTGGACTCGCCTCCGTAGGCGCATCTGGGCTAATCGGGTTACTGCCGCTACCTGAGCCGGCGGATCCTCCGCTGTTGATCATGACCATTGTGCCCTGAATGGTTACGCCGGTTGGCCCGATCGTTACAAAGCCGCCGGCTCCCTTCAACGTGAGTTCCATCCCAGCCTCGATTACCACCGTCATCCCCGCCTTCAGATGGATCTCCATGCCGGCGTCCAACGCATGATTCTGTCCAACCTTCTCCTGCTGATTCATGACGACCGTCAGCGACTGGCTACCACCGATTTTTTCTTTTCGGTCGCCCGTCACCTGTAAGTTATCCGTCTGACCGATCGATTCTTTTCTGGTCCCCTTAATCACAACGTCCTGATTACCTTGCCCGGAATCGATCCCGCCGATCAGCAATTGCATACTATCACCAATCTGCTCGACCTGGTTCCGGTTAACGATCAGATTTTTATCCTGATAAACCTCTTCGAATTGACTACCAGTTTTTTGCCCGTCCTTGTCGGTACCAATAATCTGATGACGGTTAGCGAAAGTGCGCGCCAGGGAATCGTTCTTAGTCGTTATGTTCAGGTCACGCT
Source organism: Verrucomicrobiota bacterium (assembly GCA_019237325.1). GTDB lineage: Bacteria > Verrucomicrobiota > Verrucomicrobiia > Chthoniobacterales > JAFAMB01 > JAFAVN01. The sequence goes on from JAFAHI010000613.1 coordinate 28,334, forward strand.
CTGCATGTAGAAAGAGCTCTTCATGATCCTTGGTATCATCGAAGCGGATCTCGTTAAACCCGATCCCACCCAGGGTAGTGTTCGTTTTAACTCCACTAACGTTAGGGTCATTCTTATGCTTAGAATCCAATCCATCGCCTTCATAGGGCGGCATCTGTTCGGCGTTATAAACGCTGCCCACGATAACCGGCTGATCGGGATCACCCTCTACAAAAGCCACTAAAACTTCCTGACCTAGCCGTGGCCAAAAAGAAGCTCCCCAGCGTTTGCCGGCAAACCATTGGCCGACCCGGATCCAGCAGGAACTGTTTTCGTCTTTCTTGCCCTGGCGATCCCAATAGAACTGCACCTTCACCCGACCATATTTGTCGATAAAAATCTCTTTGCCGGAAGGGCCAACCACGAGCGCATTTTGAACTCCGGCGATGAATGGGATGGGCGTCTCTCGCGGGGGACGGTAAGGAAGCTGTATGGGAATGCAGGTAAAAGTATTCGTGTAAGTGAGACCAGCATCACCTTGCCCTGATCGAAAAGGCTCCCCTAGCGAACCATTGTGCACGACTGAGACCAGAACATATTCTCCCTGCGCGTCGAAATGGCGATCCAAAGAAAATTTATGGCCCGTCACAAAATTGGCGCAGGTCGATGTGCCCTGAATCGCCAAAGCCGGAACCGCCTCCCTTTCCATTCGAAGTTTAACCGTGCGCTGGTTATCGTCGAAGAGTTTCTGTAAGCGCGATGGCTGATCGCCGCCGCTGGGAGAGATCCCGTCAAAACGTTCCGCGTAACCTCCAGGAAAATCGTAAATCTCGAGCGGACTATTAACCTGATCTTTCAACTGGTGTGTCACCGTACCAACCTGAACCGACGCGAGGATATTCTGTTTGGCCTCGAGATTCTGGGTTGGTTGCTGAAAGTGATGGTCCCACAGGGTGTATTTGGATGCCCGGACTGCCTGGGTCTTTTTCCACTGAATGATGTGATCGCCCGTACGCGGGCCGCCCTCAATCATCTGATACCTGGCCTTAGTAAGCCCGGGCACATCGGTATGGGACTGCGGAGTATCGGCAATAATCATCTTGTGGCCGCTCTTACTATGCGTAAAGAAATAGTAGATCCCCTCGTCTTCCATTAGCCGGCTCGCAAAACTGAAGTCAGTTTCCCGATACTGCACACAATATTCCCGGGGTTCATACTGGCCTCGCAGTTGATAGTCGCAATCGTATCCCTGGAACACCTGTTTCAGGATATCCGGTACAGATTTTTGCTGAAAAATCCGGCTTTGCGCCACGTGAGTGAGTAACCAGATTTTCGGTACGACTTGAGCGAAATAACTCGTGAACTCCAGGTTACGGTCCCCTTCCGAGAACGAGGCACAGATGCCATTCACATAACGCCACTCGGTACTACCTCCGTTCCCCGGGGTAGTGACCGCGAGTGTAATGGGATTACCGATGAGCCGGTTAAAATCGACCGTAGTCGAATTTTCACCAACTAAATCCAGTTCAAATGAGAACGGCCGGCTGATTGTTTCAGTGCCTCGGAATCCAGTCACCACCAGAGCATCCTCACCAAGAGGAGTGGTTACCTGTAACAGTCGATTCTTTTGCGAAAGGGCCATGAAGGGTCTTTGAATACGTTCAACTAACTTCGAGCATTTGATGTCCGGGGTCTTTTTCGGCGGCCGGGAGGGCGCGCGTCCTCGCGCGCCGTGAAGACGTTTCCGACCTTGAGACGTAATTCATCGCTTAACGCTGGAACGTCATCGCTCCGCAAACAACGGATCGCGAGGACGCGATCCCTCCCGGTGTTTGGAATTTACGCATACTCATACGCAAAACTCCCGTCCTTGACGGCAACCTGCACCTTTTGCGGGCTAGCCCCTTCCATCAGGCGATTGAGGAGCTCGCGGCTAATCTCCGGCAGAAGGGTTTGGGTTAGAATCGCATCGACCATACGGCCGCCGCTTTCAAGCTCGGTACAGCGGCTCGCGATCAGATCCACTACCGCATCATCGTAGTTTAACGAAATTTCTTGGCCTTCACTAAGCCGCTTTTGCACCCGGCCCAGTTGCAGGCGGATGATCGATTTTAACATCGCATCACTCAAAGGATAATAAGGAATCACCACTAGACGTCCGAGCAACGCCGCAGGAAAGACTTTGAGGAGCGGAGGTCGCAGCGCCTTAGCAATCCCTTCCGGAGACGGCATCATATCGGGTTCCTTACATAAATTCATGATCAGATCACTCCCTACATTAGTCGTGAGCAGAATAATGGTGTTCTTAAAGTCGATCAGCCTGCCTTCGCCATCCTCCATCATGCCTTTGTCGAAGACCTGGAAAAAGATCTCGTGCACATCCGAGTGCGCTTTTTCGACCTCATCCAATAACACAACGCTGTACGGTCTGCGTCGAACCGCTTCGGTGAGGATACCCCCCTCTCCGTATCCAACGTATCCAGGAGGAGCGCCCTTTAACGTGGAAACGGTGTGCGCCTCCTGAAATTCACTCATGTTGATGGTGATGATGTTCGTCTCCCCCCCATACAACGTTTCCGCCAGGGAAAGAGCCGTCTCCGTCTTCCCCACCCCGCTGGGACCGGCTAGCAGAAAAACCCCAATCGGTTTGCTGGGATTATCTAACCCAGCCCGGGAGGTCTGAATCCGTTTGGCAATGGCTTCCAAACCATGCCGCTGTCCTACTACACGCTTTTCAAGATTGTCCGCCAACGTGAGGACGGCCTGGATTTCATCTTTCACCATGCGCCCCACCGGGATACCAGTCCAATCCGCTACTACCGAAGCGACGGCTTGTTCGTCTACACTAGGCAGAATAAGCGGTTCCTCACCTTGAATAGCGGTTAGTTCTTTCTCTAACTCTCTCAGTTTAGTGAGCAAAGCTTCCCGGTCCTTTTTCGGATCCTGGTCCGGCGCCTCACCGCCATTTTTTCCGGAGGCGGCATTTTCATTTGTGCTTAACTTTTTCCGCGTTTCCAGAAGTTGATCGACGACTTCCTTTTCTTTTTTGTAAAGATCTTCCAGCTTGGTTAGTCGCTCTTTTTCCGCTGCCAGCTGGGCATCGACCTCCTCTTTGCGTGCTCCATGATCGATGCCGATAGCAGTCTCTCGCTCGATCATCGCGATCTCGCTTTGCAACGCCGCGATTTTACGCTGGCTATCTTCGAGAGCGGGCGGCGTGGCGTGCTGACTGATGGCGACCCGGGCGCAGGCCGTATCAATTAAACTGACGGCTTTATCCGGCAACTGTCTGGACGGAATATAACGATGCGACAAGCGCGCCGCCGCCTCCAGAGCCTCATCGAGCAAATGAACTCCGTGATGCTTTTCCAGAACTGGAGCCAGGCCTCGAATCATCAGTACCGTCTTCGCTTCATCAGGTTCCTCGACTTTGATCACCTGAAAGCGCCGGGTCAGAGCCGGATCCTTCTCAATATACTTTTTGTATTCAGCCCAAGTGGTGGCGGCGATGGTCCGCAAGGTACCGCGGGCAAGTGCCGGTTTAAGCAGGTTAGCGGCATCACCCTGACCCGCCGCGCCCCCGGCGCCAATCAGCGTATGCGCTTCGTCGATGAACAAGATAATGGGCTTCGGGGACGCTTGAACTTCCTCAATAACCTGACGAATTCGATTCTCAAATTCGCCTTTCATACTCGCACCAGCTTGGAGAAGGCCAAGATCCAGCGTCCGCAGAACCACCTCTTTCAGCGCCGGTGGAACATCACCCGCTGCAATTCGCAGGGCGAACCCCTCTACCACCGCAGTCTTACCCACACCGGCTTCACCGGTCAGGATGGGATTGTTTTGCCGCCGCCGCATTAAAATATCGACAATTTGTCGAATCTCTTCATCGCGGCCGAGGATCGGATCGATTTCGCCTTTTCGTGCTTTCTCGGTGAGATCGACTGAGTAACGAGCGAGCGCTTCTTGTTTGCCCATCGCCGCCGGAGCCAGCGCCCCGCTGGTTTCACCTGGAACCGCTCCGGCAGCGCCGGCTTCGTCGGCAGCGCCCAGCGACTCTTCCGGGGAACCCGATAGAATTTTGGAAAAGTCGTCAGTCAGAGCATCTAGCTTAATCTTGGCGAATTCCTTGGAGAGACTCAGAAAAACGTTTCGCAAGCTTGGCGTCTTCAATAAACCGACCACGATGTGACCGGTGCGGACCCGGCGGTCACCGAAGAGCAGCGATCCGAATACCCAACCCCGTTCAACCGCTTCTTCCAGATGGGGAGAAAAGTCGGAAATCGAAGTGGCACCCCGCGGCAATTTATCCAGAGAGGTCGTTAGGTCGGTCGCCAGTCGAGCGGGATTGAGCTCGAAGAATTTAACGATGCGATGCTGATCCGAATCCGTCAGCTGAAAAACTTGATGGAACCAGTGAACCAATTCCACATAAGGGTTACCTCTCATCTTACAAAATATCGTCGCACTCTCGACGGCTTTGTAAGCAATCGGGTTCAGTTTACCGAACAAAATCGACCTCTTGATTTCAGCCATAGGTTCTTGGCCCGCGTTGCGGCCTCCGGAAGTTAGATATTACTGTCAGCCGGTTAACAAAATTGGTTAATAATTTTGGGGATCAAAGATAGGATCATCGGCATCCCGATGGAATGGCTGGCTTTTTAGCCAAGTCGTCCAACCGAGCAAACCATCTTGTCCCAAGGAAATCGCCGGTACCGCCGGCGCCTTTAGCACACATTGCAGATCCCAGAAGAGTTCCCGATTGATATAATTCAGGACCCAGTCTTTCAGTTTTTTAAAGTTGTCAGCCGCCGGGACCAGCCGTTTCAAGTCCTCGAGCTCCATTGGGCCCATCCTGATCCGGAATTTAAGTTGCGCCTCATACTTTTGGGAACCGGCAATCGCATTGACACCCAAGGTTCCCGTCTCGGGTGATTCTCCGAGGCGGCATTGATTTTCTGGGGGGATTTTCATCCAGAACCCGGCGAACTCCTGTATCTCCGTGGGCACGCCAAAAAAGTCTCCCAGAATGGCTTCCAGCCCCTCCGCGTTTCGGCTCTGGGCCGCTAAATGGCCTGAGAAATAGATTTTCGCGGGATCAGGTACTGTGTCGCGTTCGCGCAAGCCGGGCATGGCGATGCCGAACAAGCTTCCGAAATAGTTGGCGTAACGAGATTCCTCCGGACGATCAAAGTCAGCGCTTTTCTGGTTGAGTGCCCAAGCCCGATAAAAGAATGACAACATCCGGTGATGAAAGACATCCATGAACCGGACGAAAGTCGGATCATGAGCATTTCGGTACCGGTCCCGCGCGAAGTCGGTCAGATGTTGAGGCAACGGGCCGTTCGGGCCGAACATGCCGAGAAAATTGACGAACAGGCGGAGCCCCTTTTCTACCTGCTCTGCACCTTCCAAGGTTGACGGCGCAAAAGACAGCGACGGGATTTGGCAGAAACGCAGAAAATCCTCTTCCAGCCGGATCGAGTTCCCGACTCGTGGTCGATCACGGAATTCTGCCTCCAGCATCCGGACCGCCCGATAAAAATTAAACGCGTACGGATTGGAAGTGATTTCCTCGGCTAGATTATCTGACGTTTGCCGATCAGGCTCGGCCATCGCATGATCTCCCCTCGACGTTGCGAGACGATGACGGTCTCGGTGAAAGAATTAATGGAAACGTAGCGCGCGAAAAATTGGGCGAGCACTGCCCCCAGGACAAAGATGCCGCTTCCCTCGAACGCTGACTCATCCATGATTACTTTTATTTCCAGACCACGCGCAAAAGTGAGAGGGCCGGGAACATCGACTCGGCGGATAATTGGATTCGAGACCGCCGATCGAATGCCATCAATCTGGCGAAGGGTAAATAAGTCGTTCGGGTTGACGTAAAGCTTGAGCAACTCTCGGAGGGGGGCGGCACCCTCACCGTCCTTGGCATCGAGGAGAGAAAGGTAATTCAAGGACAGATGGCTGATGACGCGCCACGAAGGATCACCCTGACCAGTCGACGCCACCGGGATCGTCGGGCCAACCAGCCAACGAATCGATGTGACCGGCGCATAAAGCTCGGTGGTCATATCGGTCTCCCCAATCGAGATCGGCGATTGGAGAGGCAAATGCCGATTGGTGCATAACGCGGTTGAGTTCAGTTGACTCAGACGCCGCGGATAAGGCGCCGACTTTGCATCCACCAGCGAAATGAAAACTTCGCTGCCCGCATAAGAGGAGACGGCGCCGAATTTCTTTTCTTTTGCGGTCAAAACCCTCGGCGCTCTATGAACGGTGTAATACGCCCCCGAGTGATCGCCCTCGCTTCTCGCCCGATAGAATGGCTCGAATCTCTGTTCTTGATTTGAGTCGGCGGTAACACCGGCGACCTCTTCGATCTGATAAACTTCGAACTCGATCGGACGGGTCCGTTCCGGCACGATATGAAACTCGGAAAAGCGGTCCGAAATTAATATCGGGTCAAGCCGTTTGCGGAACAGATTAATTATCGGCGTACAAAACAGCGCAAAAGTGCTGGCATCGATGCGATTGTCGAGTCTCGGTTCGGGAGCGCGCAACGCGATGATAATTTCCAGCCGATCCGAGTCGGATCGTTGCACGGCTTGAGTAAGTCCGGTGAGTTCAAAAAAAAGAAACCGCTGCGGACAAGCAAAGTACTCCTTTAGCAACCGGTAACCCTCAAAGCTCCGTGGTCCGTTCGGGAGGATGGCCTCGTCTTCCTCAAAACCCACTCGCCGAATCGTGGAAGCCGGAAGAATCTCTCGAAACTGACGAGATCCTTTCGTCGTTTGTAGAATGACGTGCGAAGCTCGCGTGAAGATCTGCTCGTAGATCGAGATGGGAATTTCGTCACTTCCACGAATAAAGATCGGCAGTCGATCCAGTTTCAGCTCTTCGAGCTTTCTGCCAGCATTGGTTTGCAGACGGATGAAAATCCCTGCCTTGGCCCCAAGCGCAGCCGGCAGCTCGAGGGCGACGATATCACGAGTGTAGTACCTCGATTCAGTAATACGAAGTGGCCAGAGACGAAGATCATGCGAGGTCCGGAATTGGCACCGGGTCTCCTGATCGACACTTCGAAGCGCAGTTCCGCGCTCGAGCAAAAAACCATCTTCTGGTCCAGGTTCGCGCGGGTCGGGTTCAAAATGGGCTATCCCCATCGCGGGCACCGGAGCCAGGTAATGCGGATAAACCGTTTCCAGCAGCGTCTGGGTAAATCGGGGAAACTCGGCGTCGAGTTTTAGATGAACGCGCGCCGCCAGAAAAGCGAAGCCTTCCAGCAAACGTTCGACATAGGGATCCGGACAAATCTCCTTCGCATCACGATCCAAGGCCAAACGGCCGGCGATCTTGGGGAATTCACGAGCGAACTCCCCAGCCATTTCCCGCAGGTGGCGCAACTCGCTGTTGTAATAGGCCACCAACCGCTCATCCATAGCCCACCTCTCTGGTACTGGACTCGGATGATTCTAGGTCTAGCTGCGTCCGAATGAACATTCTCTCCGGAATCGGGTGGACCCAGAGTTCGCCAGTGATATCGAACGATAACAGATTCCGTTCGATCGTCGCCTTGACTTTCAGCGTCTGGCGATTGATTCGCGGCTCGAAAACCACAATGGCATCAAATAGCTGCCTCTCAATTTCTTCGACATCCGGAGAGAGACGCCCATACAGCTGGCGAAGACCGAAGTTCAGTACGGAACGGTAAGCCTCCTCAAAATCGGCAAAGGTCAGTTCGCCGACTCGCTCATCGGGATAGTGGCCAATCGCGTTGAACAGCCAATCCAAATCACGAACCACTCCCGTCTTATAACGTTGGAGAGAAACGATGCGTTGATTTCGAGTCTCTTCCCTCTTGGCCGGTTCATCATCGGTTAGACGGTCAAGCAGACAAGGCTGAAGCCGATCGAGCGGTGGGATTGCATCAGCCATGGGAACTATCCAACGAAAAATGAAACCCAGTGCCAATCATTCAGCGCGCGCAGGCGTGAGCTCGAACTGTCGAACCTCCAACAGTGGATATTCATGCTTATCTGTCGCAAACAAACGTTGGCCAAGACCAAGTTGAATCCCGTTTTGCTCAAGCCACTCGGTTTTTCGCGCCAGCTTTAACTGATTATCGGTCGAATGCTCTGTGCCGGAATAGCGAGTGGGAATATGGCCCGTCGCCTGACCACCGTTCTCCCACACAAACTGCGCTGGCGCCCAAACCAGGTCTCGCAAGTCCGTGACCGGCTCTACTAGAATCTGGCGGATGCGACAAAAAGGGACCCAGTAGTAACGGCCTTCGAGAATCACTTCGAGGACCGGACCAAGCCTTTCGTCGGCATCGGCAATCCATTCAAACGGTTCCCCGTTGACGACGCCACCGCTCATGGGAGCAGCATCGAACGCCTGATCGCGTAACTCGATGCCTGCCTGAAACTCTCCTTTGCCGAAGAGTTCCATTGCCTGGACTAATCGGCCGATCCATTCCGGTGGTTCACCAAAAATGATCGGTGTTTGTTTACCGGCAAAAACATCTGCCCGGAACGCTTCGCAAAGGAGGACTGGTTCGAACACTCTGGCTAACATCATGCTCTCCGAATCCATGTCGGAGAGCACCCGCAGCTGCGTGTTCGCTCGTTGCCAATCGCCCAGCACGCTGAGCAACTGAAAAAGAAAGATCCGGGGTTTTGCATTGGCCGGGTCCTCTCGGGCGACATCCTGAATGGTTTTCAGTGCCTCGTCTAGCCTGCCTTCTTTTAGGAAATCCTCCGCGGTCATTGGCACATCGTCCTACTGAGCCCGCTTACCGACCAAGCTGCAGCCGGCGAAGCAAAAGCTACGTTACTCTAATGTTGATGGGCTGCGGCCGGCGCGCCGGCCGCACCATTTTAAAAGACGCTTCTAGTTCGCCGCATTTCCGGCGATATCCCAAGCGGCATTGATTGCCGTGCCGGCCGACCCGTCATCCTGTTGTGGCGTATAGTCCAGGCTAAACTTACCGAAATTCAGGGTGACATTTTCGGTTAAACGGTCTTCACCGCCGGAGCCTCCCGTTGAAATCCCGGCGATCAGCACCTCGTCCATCGTGATCTTAATGTATTCGATCGGCGACTTACCGCCCGCCTTGCGTATGGTGAGTAACACCTGAGCGTAATGCGAACCGTTGCAACAGGCCAACATCAGTTTCGGCGACGCGGAGTCCACCCATTTGGTGAGGCTGATATCCTGCACATTCACCTTGCCACTGCCGGCTCCTCCGCCAACATGCGCTGAGCCGGAATTGCTCATTCCCCAGGACCACGATAGTACGTCAATCTCCTTGGTGTGGACCTTATCTTTCGACTCACCGTCTACCCCCTGTATCTTCAAAAACATGTCGACTGCCATAATCTTCGGTTACCGTTGTATTGATGAAAGCGCCGTTGGTTTTCAGTTTTCGATATGCCGATTCCGCATCAGTCGAAGGTTCCCCTGTGGCGCCTTCAGGGAGCTACGGCCGATCCGGAGTCACTTACTAAGGGAAACTCACTTACCTTTTATCGCAGGCAGCTTTGAAACTAGCCGCAAGGAAACGGTTAATCCTTCCAGTTGGAAATGAGGCCGCAAATAGAACCTGGACGTGTAGTAGCCAGGATTGCCTTCGACTTCCTGCACTTCGACAGAAGCGTCTGCCAATGGGCGTAGCGCTTTCTGGGTCTCTGACGCTGTACTACCATCGACACAGAATTTTTTGATCCAATCGTTTAACCAACGTTCCATATCGGCCCGCTCTTTAAATGATCCGATCTTATCGCGCACCATGCATTTGAGATAGTGCGCAAACCGGCAGGTCGCAAATAAGTAAGGCAATCTGGCAGCCAGATTAGCGTTAGCGGTGGCGTCTGGATCGTCGTAGACGGCAGGTTTTTGCAGTGACTGCGCACCGATAAAAACCGCGTAATCCGAGTTTTTATAGTGCGAAAGAGGCATGAACCCATTCTTGGCCAGCTCTGCTTCGCGACGGTCAGTAATCGCGATTTCAGTCGGACATTTCATGTCCACCCCACCGTCGTCAGTTGGGAAGGTATGAACCGGAAGGCCTTCGAGCATCCCGCCGCTCTCGGTTCCACGGATTTGGGCGCACCAACCGTACAGCTTGAAAGCCCGGGTAATATTCGTGCCCATCGCATAGGCCGAGTTCGACCAGGTGTATTTATTATGGTCGGCGCCTTCGGTGTCTTCCTCGAACGCGAACTCTTCCACCGGCGAAGTCCTAACGCCGTACGGTAGGCGCGAAAGAAAGCGCGGCATGGCCAGACCGATATACCTGGAATCTTCCGAATCTCTCAGAGACCTCCAAGGCGCGTACTCCGGAGTCTGGAAAATTTTTGTCAGATCGCGCGGATCACTTAGTTCGCGCCACGAATCCATGTTCAGAACGGTCGGCCCAGCGCCGGCGATGAACGGGGCATGGGCGGCCGCCGCGATTTGGGCCATACTTCCCAACAATTCCACGTCCGGGGGGCTGTGGTCGAAGTAGTAATCGCCGATTAGAGCCCCATACGGTTGTCCACCGGGAGAGCCATACTCGTCCTCGTAAATCTTTTTGAAAATTGGACTCTGGTCCCAGGCCGTCCCTTTGTATTTCTTCAAGGTCTTGCCTAGTTCCTGCTTGCCAACATTCAAGACTCGGATCTTCAGCATCTCATCCGTCTCAGTGTTGTTCACCAAGTGATAGAGACCGCGCCAAGTACCTTCCAATTTTCTGAAGTCGTCGTGATGAATAATCCGATTAACCTGCTCGCTGAGCTTGCGATCCAGTTCGCCGACCAATGATTCAATGGTCAAAAGCACGTCATCCGAAACCAACGACGTGGAGCCGAGCGCTTGTTCTGCCAGCGTTCTGACCGCTTCTTGAACCGCCGTCTTTGCTTCATCGGTCTTCGGCCGAAATTCTTTGTTAAGCAGCGCGTCGAATTCGCTGGGCTCGAACGCGGCAGCGGTCGTTGCCGATTCCGATTGTGTCTGTGGATTCTCTTGAGCCATAGGGGGTTACCTTAAGAAGCCGTGTCGGCTGGTTTTGTCTCCTCAGGTTTAGGGGCCGATGCCAAAGCAGTTAACAACGCCGGGTCTCCGAGGATCTTACGGATAAGCTCTTCGGCGCCGACTTTGCCATCCATATAAGTAAGCAGGTTCGAAAGTTGATTGCGGGCCGTAAGTAGCTGGTTCAGCGATTCAACTTTCTGGGCAACCGCACCGGGCGAGAAATCGTCCAAGCTCTCAAAGGTCAGATCGACACTCAGGTTCCCTTCGCCAGTGAGGGTGTTCGGAACGCTGAAAGCGACTCGCGGCTTCGCCGCCTTTAGCCGGTCGTTGAAATTATCGATATCGATTTCCAAGAACTTACGCTCCGCTACGGGAGCCAGCGGATCCGCGGGCTTACCGGAAAGATCCGCCATCACGCCCATCACGAAAGGCAACTCGACTTTTTTCTGCGCTCCATAGACCTCTACGTCGTATTCGATCTGGACGCGCGGCGCCCGGTTCCGGGCGATGAATTTTTGGCTGCTCGCTTTTGCCATTGGCTTGTTCCTTAATCAGTTTTTTCCGTTGAAGGTTGCTGCACCAAGGACTCTGGTGGCGAAAGCGCTCGCAATTAAATGCTGGGGAGAACGGAACCGTGTCAAAAACCGATTAGGTCGTGTCGCGCGGTAGGGCGACGTGTCACCGAAATATCGTCCAAAACCGATTCCCTTCATTCAACTGGGTTGGTTGCTCGCAAAACTCCAAGTAGATTTCGATAACGTCAGAAATTACAAAAATTGTCAATCGGTATCCTACGAATTCCGGCCCTTTAATCCGAAATTAAAATCCGGAGCACTGCGCGCTCCTTGATGTCCTATCAGCCACCTTGTTCCTCTTTTTCGCCAGAGATCCTGTAAATCTCGGTAATCGCGTCCGGTGCGATATCTTTTATGATCTGAAGGAAATCCATTTCCGCCAGTCGCAACGCGCGTTTGAGGATAAGGGGCACAGGACTGGACGGTTCAGCGCGCGCGTAGTAGTCGCAGATTTTGTGCAACAATCTTACGACATCCTCCCGAGAACGGAGCTCTCCCTGTCTCGACGCCGGTGCCGCGTCCTCGACATGGCCAGATCCGGGCACAGCTTCCTCCGCGGTCAGGAGGCTCGCAGCCGGCACGTACGGCTCGACGCGTTTCCGCATGGCAGTCAGTTCTACCGATAAAGGAGTGAGATCGGGCGCTTTATCTGCACCAACCGTTTGGGTGAGGAACTGATCAACGGACTCTACTAATGTAACGCTCTCGCTGAGAACCCGATAGGTCTCGGCTAACTCATCCTTGTTTGAATCGCGAAATGCAGCTTCGATCCGGGCGAGATTAGGTCCGGAATCATCGGTCTTGCCACCGGCAGCCGTTTCGGCGCGAAGAATATCTGAAAGGCTGTAACGGCCCATCTGCAAAGAGTTACAAAGAGGCGCGTCGTGCAGGCGCTCGATCACGCGTAGCTGGTCGCCAAAGCTCCCGATTGGCATCGCCATCGAAGCAACGACGTTCATTCTTTCAAGAGGATCGTTGCCGTCAGACGGATCAAGCTGGGGATGAAAGTTTGGCCAGTATCTTTCTACCAACCCCTTCAGTACTGCGAGGGTCTCTCGAAAAGCCGGCAAACCCTCTAACTCGAGCTCTGCCACCGATAGAGTCACTGCAATGCGTAAGTCTTTGGACCGGGCGAACAGCTCTAGGCAAGCGGAGCGGACTGCCTTCCAGTCCGGAGGTTTTGCCTCTGAGAATTGGGTTTCAGGCGTACCGCGCGCCATAGTTTCCAATGCCTGGAAACCCGTGTCATAAGATAAATCCTCCCCGCATGGAGCTTCCTCGGAGACCGGCTTGAGCAACTCTTCTGCGACAATCATACCGGCTGTGCTTTAGCGCCAGAAGACAGAATCTCTTTTAGCTTGTCGAGCGTTATTTCGATGAGTCAGGTTGACCGGTATGTCGGCTGATCATGTTAGCACAGCTTACGACCGGGTATTGTATCCAAGCAGCACCTTTCCCGAGACTCACCCCAATCGACTTGCCACCGTCGCGTATCTTCGGGGACTGCAACCAGCTCCGGTCAATGGCTGCCGCGTTTTAGAACTGGGCTGCGGCGCAGGCGGTAATCTGATACCCATGGCGTTCCATCTGCCGGACAGTGAGTTTGTGGGCCTGGATTTGGCGCAGCGCCCTATCGCCTCAGGCCAGAGTTTTGCCGCTAAGCTCGGTTTGTCCAACCTCACCCTGCGCTCGATGGATCTGCGCGAAGCGCGTGTCGATGAACTGGGCCATTTCGACTTCATCATCGCCCATGGAGTCTATTCCTGGGTCCCGCAACCAGTGCGGGAGCGCATTTTGGGTATTTGCCAGGACATGCTAAACCCGCAAGGCGTCGCCTACATCAGCTATAACGCTTACCCCGGAAGTCATTTTCGAGATCTCGCTCGCGGCATGATGCGTTTTCATGTGTCTGCTTTTGAGAGTTTTGAGGACAAGCTTGGCCAGGCCAGGGGCCTTCTCAAATTTATCTCTGAGTCCAGAATGAAGCCCGATTATTACGTAGAAGCGATTCGCGCGGAATTCGGGCGCGTCTCGAAATACATCGACGCAGCCTTTTTTCATGATGATTTGAACGAAGTCAATCAACCCTTCTATCTGTATGAATTCATCGCCGACGCGAAGCGGTACAGATTGCAATTTGTGGGAGAGGCTACCGCTAGCGATTTGAATCTTGAGAAATTAACCCCTGAAGCGACGAAGAAGATGGCCGAACTCGAAGCGGGGGATGCCGTGATCTTCGAACAATTTAAAGACTTTCTGGTTGCCACCGGTTTTCGACGAACACTCCTTTGCCGGGCAGAGATCGACCTGGCGCCCGACTTAGTCCTTGAAAGGGTGCGACAGCTTTACTTAATGTCCGACGCCGTCCGGGTCGAAGGAACTGGAACCGGGGACTCCAACCACCTCTTTCGACGGCCGCGCGGCGACGAGGTCGCAACCACAGATCCGCTGTTTGCGGCGGCTCTCGATTTTCTGTCGGCAGAGTATCCCCGGAGTGTCTCTTTTGAAAAACTAGTCCAGGCGGCCCGGGCTGCTGCCGGCTCCCAATCGGAAACCCGTAGCGCCGCCGATTCTACGGGCGCGTTGGAGGAAGCCCTATTGAAGGCGTACCACGCCGGCTTCCTTTTTTTAAATGCTTACCAGCCGGAAGTCGTCAACCAGGTTACGGAACGCCCCGCCACCAGCAAACTAGCGAGGTTTCAGCTGGCCCGAGGCAATTTTGCGACTAGCCAGCTTCATGTTTCTCATGAGTTTCCGGATCCATTCGCTCGCCAGCTAGTAGTGCTGTTAGATGGTACCCGCGATCAGGCGGCCTTGACGCGCGACCTGATTGAATTCGCGAAATCGACTGGAGACCCAATTTACGAAAATGGTGTTCGCGTGACAAATTCGGATGAACTCCCCCATGCGATCGGACGGCGACTTCCGCCAGCGCTGGCGTCACTGGCTCGCGCCGGAATGTTAGTGGGGTAGGTGATAGGCGATAAGCTCAGCGAGCAATCCGTAGATGAGCTGCTGAATTTACCTGACGTTCATCTGCAACGCTTTGGTGATCCTTTAACATGGTCCACAACGGCTTTTGCCCTATAACATGGTAGTATTTCCGCGAACAAGCTAAGGCGTGCCGGCTATCCTGACCGAAGAAGATCTCATGCAGCCGGAAGCGCTTCTGAAGCAAATCAGGGGGCTGGTTGGTAGTTACCCGTCTGTGTGGTCATCAAGCCCGCTCTTTCCGAGCAAGCAGCCAACTGGAAACCGCAAAACCACCCAACGTCCACAAAATAAGCGATAGATACGCGACCCAAAGCGGCCGCTTCTCTGTGTAGATGGCGCCGTTGAGAAGCCGTTGCTTGGTGATGGATCGGTACCAGTTGTTGATATTTGAGTAGGGAGTTAGATAATTGGTGATTAGATCGCCGGTAATTTTCTGATCGATCAGAAAACTAACATCCGCAACCCGTTCGGAAGCAAAACTCGGCATGATCTGGCTCACCCATAAGATGGGCGGCGACATCATATAGGCGGGGGGGCTAAAGCCAGAAAATACAATCTGGGGGATTAGGAACAAAGGGACCAGCATGACAGCTTGGATCGCCGATCTAGCGAAAGTCGAAATTGTTAAGCCGATTCCTGTTGAGGCAAACGCCAATAAAATCAACCCGAGCACTTGCCACTGCCAAGCGCCGTGAACCCCCAAGTGGATGACGAAGATCACCACAAACAATAGCAGTGATTGGAAAGTTGTAAGACCGCCCATCCAAAGGAACTTGCTTGCCAGATAGCTCCAGCGGCTCAACCCCACTAACCGCTCCCGGCGATAGATGGGTAACTCTCGAACGATCTCTTGCGCTGAATTACTCGAGCCGAACCAAAGAGTCGCGATATAAGTATAGAATTGCGTCAGTGGAGCATCGTTAGTCGCGAAGGCAACCAAAACACCGATAATCATCGGTTGAGCCAGAAGCATGATCGGGTTCTTAATATCCGCGCGAAATATTGCGATTTGACGTTCTAACAAAATCGGAAGAGACAACGCTTTCTTCGGTCGGGGCGGAGGCTCGACCTCCGGCTTGCTCCGCTCGATTTCAGGCGGTAACGATGCCTGAAAATTGGGGAGCGACTGCGGTTCACGCGTTTGGAGCGCTCCGTACAGACCCGTGAGCCGGGAGACACCAAATGCGGCGCGCGCTTCCTCGGGTAGCCCTTCAAATAAAACTCGACCGTAAGAGACGATGGCCACTTGGTCCATCAGATACACGTTTTCCATCACATGCGTCGTGCAGATCACGGTACAACCGTTGTCGGCAAGACGGCGCAACAGCTCCATCACTTTAAATTCAGCGAGCGGATCGAGCCCGGATGTGGGTTCATCTAAAAACAAAATTGGAGGCCGGCTGAGTAATTCAACTCCAACACTGACCCTTTTTCGTTGGCCGCCTGACAGACGGTCCACCTTCGCGTTTGCCCGGTCAGAAAGTCCCAGATTGGAGATAGTCTGATTTACTAATTTCGCGATTTCCCGTCGTGGCGTCCCGGCCGGCAAACGGAGACGCGCCGCGAAGGTCAGCGCTTGGGAAATAGTAAGATCAGCATGTACAATGTCATCCTGAGGAACGTAACCAAAAAGCGAGCGAAGCCGATCGAGGTTTGCGTAAAAATCGGTTTGATCGATCAAGATTTTCCCGCCGTCGGCGGGCTTGAGGCCGCTCAGGGCGTTAAGCAGCGTCGTTTTTCCCGCGCCGCTCGGACCAAGAATTCCGATGAATTGACCCGGCGCGGCGACAAAGCTCGCTTGCCGCAGAATCGGACCGCTCTCACCTTCCTTGGTCAAATCCACCGCAACGATGCGGCCCACTGAGACGCGCGGAACCCGTCGGCAGTTCTTCCCATCATAAAGGAAGCAGAAAGATCCCAGCTGGATCTGGTCGCCAATGACCAGATCATGTTCTACAAAACGCCGGCCGTTAACAAACGCCCCGGTTTTGCTATTGAGATCAAACAGCCGAAACCCGTCCGGCCCAAGTTCGATCTTTGCATGCCGGCGCGAAACGCTCGGATCATTCAGATCGATGTCGACTTCGTCGCCGCGACCGAAAACCAGATTCGCTTTCAGCGGAATGAGATCCACCGATTCACCCTGATAGCGAATGGCGCCCACCGGAGGAGCGGCATCCCAAATGGCTGAACGTTCTTCGCTGCTGACTCCGAAAGCCACCGTCACCGGCCCGATCCGGATTTGGTCGCCAGGCCGAAGGGTCACGCGACTCGAAAGGCGGTTTCCGTTTACAACCGTGCCGCGCCGGCTTTCAAGATCTTCAATAAACCATTCGTCACCTTCTCGCGAAAGCCGGCAATGACGTCGCGAGACTTCCGGATGGTTCAGAACCAAATCGACGTCTGCGGCGCGACCAACAATAATATTATCCGTGGAAAAGGTCTCTGAGCGTAAAGGAAGACCAGAAACAACCGCGATCTGTATACTTTTCACGGCAGCCCGGCCCATACCTCGACCGTTCGATTCCTAGCCAGACCGTGTGGGTCGAATAGATCGGTTCCACCCATCGGAATCGCGTAGACCGTATTCACTACGCCACATTTGTCGCGCAGGATTTCTACGACCGCATCGGCACGCTCTTTGGAAAGCGTAAAATTTTTCTGGTCTTCACCCTGTCGGTCTGCGTACCCAAGCACGGCCAGAATGATTCTTGGCTCTTGTAACAGTTTCCTAGCCTCTGGCGTGCTAAGTTGTGCCACGATCGACGCTACGCTTTCCGAAGGCACTGATGTGGCCGTGGGAAATGAAACCACCGCAATTCTGCCCATCGCTTTGGCGCTTTCCACGGCATTGTAAATCGTGTCCTTCTGGACTTGAGTAAGCGAAGGCTGGAGTTCGATCCGCTGGGCAATGGCGCGCTTGACTTCTTCGAGGCCTTCTCCTGTTAAGTCCAGATTGATCGGGGTGCCGGAACCCGTCGGTGTCGGCGAAGCGGCAGTTGCGGCTGGCGTTGGGGTCTCCACCGGAGTCGGTGTTGACGTCGGTGTCGGTGTTGGGGTCGGAGTCGGACTTTGCACCGGAGTCGGTGTTGACGACACGATGAGCACGCGGCCTGACGGAGCCCGCATTAAGGTCCATACGATGGCGCCGATAGCGAGTAGCAAAACCACCGCTACACCGGCGATAAGAAAGGTTGCCAATGAAGAATCCTTCTTCCGGCCGACAGGCTCCAATGGAGAACCGCATTCCGGGCAGCGAAATTCCTTGGTAACAACATTAATCTGTTCGTTGCGATAGGCTAGCTTACAACCCGAATAGTTAGTGCATTTACCGATGCGTTTAGCCATAAGAAAGCAGCGTCCTAGTGAAGGGTTCTACAAAAGTTGAAGCGTGAAAACTAGTAACAATCGCTAGAATTGTCACTGAGATTGCGATCGCTTTTCTGCGGGTCATGATGTTCGAGCCGCCGTTTTCTAACTCCTATTGGAACGGCCACCAACGTCGAACTTGGCGATTGCCCGGGGGTTCCATCGAGCCGAGTTCAAAGGATCGGAGATAGACTTTAGCTTCGAGCTCCGCATCAGGCAGGTCCTTGGCCCCGGCAAATGCCCTGCTCATCGGCAAGGTCTTTTCCGCAGCTCGTAAGCAGAAGAAATCCTGAGCATGAGGTTCTCCGGCAATAACATCGACCGGCCCCAGACCGGCAGACGCAATCGTCAGGCAAGGAACCGGGAGACCGATCCGAGTTTCTAGATAACCCGCCCAGAATTCTAGGCTCTCTTTCGTGCGATTTGAGATGGCTGGCAGGCGAAAATGTATACTTCTTTCTCCGTCGCGAGCTCCTCGTTTTCGATATGTTTTGAGTCCCTGCGCGAGCGCGACCATGCCATCAAGGATGGCTTGCTTTCGTTCTTCGGCCAGGTTGGAAACTTGGACTCCTGAACCTGAATCGCCTAACGCATTCGAACTGAGTCTGCGCTGTAGGTCGGCAAACGTGTCTCGAAATTTTTGCTGATCTTTCGCCAGCTTGCATAGCGCGCCGAGATCCTCCACCTCCGGGAGGAAACTATGGACCGCTCGCCAGCCGTTCACCCCGACCTGCAGGCAAACGATCATCGGGAAACGTGCCCGACCTTTGCCGTCGCTCGAGGCCCAGATTCCTCCAACCACCGCTTGCGTTTCCCGGCTCCAAACAAAGCGATGATCGAAACCGACGGCTTGCCCTCTTTCTTCCAGGCGGTTCCAAGCGCCTGCAGAGACCAGACTGCCGATTCCCTCGGAATAGAGAATGCGTCGAATGATGACGAGCGTTTCGGTGGTGAGTCCCAGGTCGTCAATATGGTCGTCCCAGGCAGGATGCTTACCAAACCCGGCCAGTTGGACCGACTGATCCAGCCGATCGCGAAGAAAGATCCTCAGAAAACGAGTCATTGCCCCGCCAAATCTCGCAAGCCCAGGCTATCAATCGTCGGCCACGTATCCAGAGCAGGAAGCGGCGAATCAAAATTAAGCTGGATCCACACCGCAGTTGGTTCACCCGGTTTCAGTGAAACTCGCCAGGTTTGGCCGACATCAACCGCCTTGCCGCCAAAACGCGCTAGCAAACGCAAGGCCGACCAGTTCTCGCCGCAGTCGACGTTGTCGGACCCGCCTTCACCGGTTGGGGTATGAAAGACCCGGAAATGGAATGGGTCACTGACGCGAAATTTTCCCAGCAAGACATCACCTTGGGCATCGAGTCCTGCCACACCACTGGCCCCCGACGAGTGAGACCTACCCCCCGGTACAAGTTGGATCGCATTCCAATTCCGCGGATTGTAGCTCGGACCTGTGGCGGTAATTGTCTCTGATCGCGACCCGATGAATAGCTTGTTGATCAACGAGCGATTGTCGGGCGTGGCCGTTGGCACCGGTGTTGGTGTTGCTCCATAGTCGGGGCCGGACAATTGGCGCTGCGCCTGACCGTTCAGCAGGGTAACAGTGACCGCGGACGGAGAGCCATCCGGTTTAACGAGAGCGTCCAATATCACGTAAAGGGGGCTCAGCCCTTTGGCGAAATCTGTAAGCGGTTGGCGGGAAGCAGGTTCCATTTTGGTCAAGATGTCCGCCTGTAGATCTTGTCGGATAATCGCGAGCATCGCTTTCACCTGCCGGACCTGATCGGTGCTCAAGGCGAGGTTGTCTGCCAAAGGAGGCCAAAGCAACGGAAACCGCACCTGAGCTCGTAAGACGGCCCTCGCTTTCCGCAAATATTGTCGAGCGAACGTCTCGCGCTGGGTATCCTCGGTTCTGCGCAATAGGTACGTACATGTCGTAGTAAATTGCTCTTTCAGCTTGCCTCGATAATCGGCCACCTTTCCCCGAAGTACGCCAAGCGCCGACGATAACTGTTCGAGCGGCTTCCAGTTCTGACCAATCAAGGTCATCTTGTCAGAGTAATGAAATTCCGGAGCGCCCGCCCGGCATTGCTGGTACAGATTCCAGCGCCAGAGAAAAACCGACTTTTTGTCTTGGCCGGCGATTAAAACCGATTCGTCCAGGGTCTTGAACTCGTCCACCTGCTGCTGGCTAATTGTACTCGCGACCTGGGACTTGAGTTGTTGGCTCACCTCCGTCAGCTTGGCTTTAATATCTCGCAAAAGGGCGTATTTAGGATCGTCTTGATCCTTTAATTCGAGGACTTTGTTAATGGTCTTACTGTTCGGATCCGGTGTCGGCAACACCTGTTCGATATCGGCAAGGATCGCCGCGATCTGACCAAACTGGGACTGATAACCGCCACTGAGCACCTGATACGCTGCCGTAAGCGTTTCGGGTCCATCCTCGAAAAGCTTGGCTTGTCGCGCCGCCGCCAGCTTCTCCTCAAGCGCAAGCTTCGTGGCTTGCAGCTTGTCAAAGAGGGTTGCCACCTCCTGATCGCTAGTCACAGGATCGTCCTTGATACTGGCTTTCGTCGACAGCTCGGTTTCGGTGGCTTGGTAGTCTCGCACCGTGGCGGCCAGATCCACCAGCTGCTGTAAATCTTTGGTCCGGTTCTGAATCCGACTCCGCGCATCTGCAAGCAGCCTCTCAACTCCCAAGCGGATGGCGACGTTATCTCCGAGTGTATTTCCTCCGCTCGCCCATTTTGGCGGCCATGTTCCGTGACCATCCCGGTTTTCCGTATAGGTCCAGGTCATGGTTTCAGCTAGGCGCCCAGTATCTTCCTGACCGGCGACATACTCCAAAAGCGGCGGGACGAAACTTGGTCCGGGAGCATTTTCTGCCTTCACAGCCCCAGGTCGCAGAATACCAACTTCGATTCTGACTAAGGCAGCGAGCGCTCTTGCTTCCAAAGCGTGGACCCTTTCCGGCGGACGAGGATCCGGCTTGCCCGCGGTCGGGGAATCCGGATTGCTCTGGCTCATCTTGGCGCGGGCAGCAGTTAACAAAGGTTTCACTACGCTATCCTCAAAAAGGACCCTTTGGGCGCGCTGGCGTTCTCGATCTAGGTCAGCTCCGCCGTAGGAAAAGAGGCGGAAAACCAAAGGAATATGAAGGGAATCTTCCGCTAGCTCGCGCATAGCGGCATGGAACTGGTCCAAATTCAATGTCTCGTAATGAAAAACGGACTTTGTTCGTTCGGTGAGGCCAGGGCCAACCGGCCGATTCCCTTCGTAGCGATAGAGTGAGGTCCCCGCAGGATCGGCTACAACGATTGGATGCCAGGTCCCAGCATTCCAACCTTCAGTGGCGCGCGCCCAAAAACCGCTTTGCTTCAGAACCCGCTGCTGAAGGGAGTTGTAGCCTAACAACCCGAATAGCAAGAGCGCAGCTAACGCTAACACACCACTGCCAAAAAGCAGGAGTTTGCGGTGCAAGAGTAATCGATCGGTCTTGCTCGCACGGGTGACCAATCCGTCCTCCCTGAAGATTTTGTCCAGGAATAGATCACGGAGAAAATACGAGCGTTCCCTTTCCCATGCGCGTCCGGTCGGCAATTGATCAACCGGCAAGCCAATTGCCTCTGCCAACTCCTCGTCTAATGCCGACCCCTCGCGCATGGAAGACGTGAAGTAGATTCCTCGTAAGAATAGCGGGCGCGAAATCCATTCACCGGCAATAAAGATCGTTTCCAAATAATGACGGAGGCGAGGCGCCAGCGCCTGCAGGCTGTAAGGGAATTCGTAAAGCCGGTCGACCTCGTTGGCGCGACGGTCGCCTGGTTCGCTCGCAACCGGATCCAGCAGAAGCCCCAGGCGCCTGCGCCATAGCCGTTGAATCACGCTCTGCAGGTGAGCGTCCACGAGTTCCGTCCGGAATGGAGCGTCCAGCGGCGCGGGATTCGACCAACCCAAAATCTGCTGCTGGGATCGACCGTCATCGATACTAGCGAAAAATTCGCGAAACCCGTTGATCAGATCGCATTTTGTTATCAGGACAAATACCGGAAACCGAATATCAAGCTCACGCTGAATCACCTCAAGCTGGCGCGCGATTTTCCCCGCCTTCTGCTCCATGATTTCGGGAGAGTCGCGAATCAGACTCTCCACCGGAATAGTCAGCAGCAGACCATTGATCGGGCAGTTTCGCCGATGCTTCTTCAATAGCTGAAGGAATTCCTTCCATTCGCTGGTGCTGCCTGGCTCAACCTCGTCGAAGATCAGGCGGCCTGCGGTATCAAGGATTACCGCATAGTTAGTGAACCACCAGTTCATGTTGATGGTTCCTCCGACTCCCTGAAATTCATCCTGGAGACCCGGAGGGAATCCGGCCTGGGAATGGCGAATTGCTTCGGTCTTACCCGAACCAGGTTCTCCGACCATAGCGTACCACGGAAGACCGTAAAAATCTTTTCCAGCGGTTTCGAACTTGTCGATTCCGCGCGCAAAGCTGCGTCGCAAATCGTCCAGGCGGCCGCGCAGACCGGCATCCGTTATTCCGCGATTTGCCGCAGTGGCAACCAGTTCCCCACGCATTTCGGCGGCGCGACGGCGACGCACCCAAAACACCAGAAGCAGATAAAGACTGATAATTACCGCCAGGAAAATGATTCCCAGTGCGACAATGAACGCCACCCGCGGTCCAAAGAAGGCAGCGAACCCAATGATGGTCGTCGCTACCAAAAACAGGATCACTACCTTGACCCAGGTAGCCAGCCCACTGAACACTTTGAAAAGATAGGCAAGCTCTTTCACGCTATAGCGTTTGGCGTTTTGCGTTTGGTGTTTGGGGTTTGGCGCTTCGAATCGTTCTCGTCGTCCACGTTCTCTAAAGAAGGTTTGATCGGGTATCGGACTGGTGGAGTACCGTGCCTTTTGCGAATTGCATCGGCCCTGGGGGGTTGGATGTGTTCACTTGGTGGTTTCTTGAGTCTCGATCGCGGTCACCGAGTCTAATAGAGAGAGCGATGCTGCCCGAAAAAGGTAGGTTTCGACGCTCAAGACAATAAAACAGAGACCGAGAAAAATTACCGCAATGACGCCAATACTGAGACCCGGCTGCTGCACCAAGTCCCGAGTGTCGACGCCGGCATAAGCTTCTGGGCAAATCCTCGTGTTTTGGCTGATATCCATCGCCGGTCCAATTCTTTGGCTGATGTCCAGCATTTTTCCTCGCAAGTATTCATTCTGACCGGCGTACCAGCCGGTGAACCCTAGTCCCAGACACGTATAGAAGATCTGTAAGCGTTCCGTTGCCTCTTCACTTTGGTCTTTCAAAGTGTCGTCGAGCAGATCGAAAAATTTCTCATCGCCGGCTAATTCTTTTCGCTCGTACGCGAGACGGTTCCGGTTCCAATTCGCGGAGATAGTCAATCCGCATTCCGCTATCATCGAATCGATGAAAAAAATCATGGGCAGCTCAACCTTTTGCCACTGGGCTGCCAATAGGGGTTCAGCGCTTGCTCGTTTTTGAGCATCCGAGAAAAGCTCTTTGATTTCGAGACGGAGTTTTTCAGGATCAACTGCCGCAGATAAGCTGGCTCCTTTTCGTGCGAGTCGATTAAGTAGACAAACCTTTTTAAAAAAAGGCTCACACAGTTCAAGCAAAGTCATGTTGGGGGCGATTCAGGATTCCTTTGGAAGAGTCATATAAAGAGTGATCTCATAGTCCGCTGATTCATTGCCGGTCCACCGAACTACCGCGACTTTCTCGGATTGAATCTGCTGCCAACTGCGCGAACTCTGACCGCGAAGCAACCGGAAAAAGTAAAGCCCCGATTGGCCAGGCAACTCGAGGGGCGGAAACCGTTCCTCCTTGAGGACAACACCACGAATGGCACGCCCAGCCATGCTCTGCGGCATTAATTTAAACCGGTCTGCGTCCTCCACCAACTGCGCTAGTGTTCGAGGATCTTCTTTGGTCCGAATACCAAGAAAGTAATCGACGGATCGCTGCAGATGTTCTTCTGTGAGCATCGCGCTGAGTACGCCATTCACATCTGTGAACGGCACCCTGAGGAAACTCGGCGCTACACTGCCTCTCAATAGCTGGCGAATCTTGCCGGCCAGCTCACTGAAAACGGGATAAGGGTTATCGTGATCGTAAGGCGCGGTTTCGAACAGGTCTCGATCTGGATGAAGCGCCGCCAACTCACCTAACAGTTCTCGCAGCAAGACGTAAACCTCAAAGGGAGCGACATTTGAGGTCTCAATCAGCGCCTCCAGCCGAGCTCCAAGTCCATTCAAGGTCCGCAGTCGCATGATCTGTTCAAACTGGATTCCGCGCATCGTGTCGATGCTGAATCCTCCGCGAGTGACCTGCACTACGAGTTCTTGCCGGCTAGCCAGAACCTGGCTACTCAGGTCGCGCACCAATTCCCGGAGTGTTGCGGAGCCGTTCAGAACCAAGCAAGGCCCAACAAACTCGGGATCCTGCTGTGGGAGTCCGACATCTTCACCCGCCGCCCGGGTGACCCGTAAGAGCGGAATGACCTCAAGGTCTGACCGATCCTCATCTTCCAACAACAACCGGGCATTCAACCGCCGCAAAAGAACAGTCTTTGCGTTTTCGCCGGTATTTTCATCGGCAAAATCCTTCTCCGTAACGCGATAGAGGATCTTGGCTCGCGCATCGATCGCCTGGCCAGCAGAAACAGCATTGGCTCGGGAGTCAACCCAAAGCGGCAATCCAAGATAAACCGTAAACCGGCCCCGCGATTCGAGCGCCTGTTTGATATCGAGGGCCGGCAATTCTGCGTCTTGGGGGAACCGGATTTCCTCGCCGCTCGGCATAATTGCACGCAGATAATCAAATCGGATGCGCATATTCTCCAAGTCGTCATTGGAAACACGGGCTTCAATCAACCCATAAGAGTACGCCCAGTTTAGGTGCCGCTCAGTAAAACCGCTACCTTGCAGGTTGCGCTGGAGGCGCTGGAGATGATGCGGCAATAGAAACAATCCTTCGTGCCAATGGACCTGCATAAAATGTTTCCTTCCAGTTCAGGGACGAGCTGGACGGGTTGGCTCCGGCGCTCCTCGTTTTCGACCTGAAATAATTTCCTCGGTGTAAGTGACAATGGTGTCGACGATCTGCTTTTCTATCGCGGGCCCGTTTAATTCGGCCGCCAGCGTCACATAACGGCGCCAGCACTTCTGCTCCACATTGGTCAGAAACCCTCCCGTTTCGACCGATGCCCGGATCTTTTCAGGCGCGAAAGTTTCCAGATGATGCCTGGCATAGGACTCTCCCGTGGGTCCAATTGCTGATAGTAGACCGGCCAAAAGCTGCCGCGTCTTCTCCAGCATTTGCTTTATCTGCAAAGTCGCCACTTCACGATCACCAGCTAGGTAACGGCCGATTGTTCTCCTAAAATTGTCGCCGGGGTCGCGTTGAACTACCGATTTTGGTGCAATCGTCTTCCAAAGATTCCAAATCAGGTTGTCCAAGGTAGCCACCATTTCCAGGAGCGCGGCCAAGAGTTTCGTGAGCCGCTCTTCATCAAGCACTTGCTCTGGATTAAGCCCAAGTTTACCGCGAAGCTCGGGAGGCAGATCGAGCATCCCCTCTCGCGCCGAAAGCAAGCCGGCCGCCTGGAACCTCCTCGTTAGCCGTTCCTTCCCTTCGTTGGTGAATTCATCTGCCCGATCGAGCAACTCCTCCGCCAGTTCCTCAACCGTTTTCTTGGCCGGCTCGACCACTGCCGGAGTGGGATCCGACGGCGCCGTTCCAACCCGCTCCGGTCCCGGAAACCGGCATGCAAGCGCATCCAAGTACTCCCTTCGCCTGTTCTCGACGATGCCTTTGAGTGAGCGTTCGATCTCTTCGACCAGATATTCGGCTCGCGTAACCGGGGGGTCATCAGCAAAACTGGTTTGAAGCATTCGTAACCGTCCCGCTACTTCTTGCGCCCAGGAAGAAGCCTCAGATTGCATAAAGCATAATTACTTCGCTTAATTCGATTGTCGATCACACCGATTGCGGCCGACTTTGCGATATATACTCGTCCCGCCCTTTCCAAGGCAATGGAAAAGGGTGCGCGTTTGACCAAGCGAATGACGACTGCGTTCTAAGGCCAGTCACACCTATAGCTTCGATATAACCACGTTTTTAAGCACACGATTGGGCCTAATGGATCCGGCAGCTGCCAGGCAGCTGCCGGACCGCTACCGAGGCACGTACCATCCCTTCCTTCAGACTACGCCAGCCGGGGGCGCAACGTTAAAACGGAGACCAGACCAATTCACAGCAAGGTCGCAAGGGCCACAAAGGCAGAACCTTGCTATTTAAGTATTCTTTTCTTTGCGGCCTGGCCGCGGCCGGGTGTCCTTGTTGTGAAATAAATCCGGTCTCTATTTTTACCTTTATGGTCTTCTGTGGGATTTAGAGTATCGAAAACGAGGAACAACCTCTCTTAGTCGCCTTCATTGCAGGCAGCCAAGGTACCTGGCGGATCGAGAGAATCGATCCTGTGGTGGGTGAAAGTCTGCCCAGCGCCGACCGCCTTGAGGTCGTAGAGTCTCCGTCGATAAACTCATCGGTTCAGTCAGCTTGGGTGTTAAGGGGAGTAACCAGCAATTTGCGTTACACCAATCGGGCCGAAGCCGACACTCTTAACGACAAGCAAGAGGGATTTAATCGGCCACAGGCTACCCGAGCCGCTCTCATCCCTCTCCGCAAGAATGCCGCTTGGTGGAAGCTAGCTCAGGACGAGCGACGACATATCCTCGAGGAAGACTCTCACCATATCACCATCGGTTTTGAATATCTTCCTGCGGTCGCCCGTAGACTGCATCACAGCCGGGAGTTGCATGAACTTTTCGACTCTCGTCTCCTCTCATGGTACGGTTATCAACCCAACATAAGTATGGGCCAGTCGCGGGTTTGCAGTCTGGTCTGTGGTTGTTACGCTCCGGCTGCTGCGATCTGGCAATTGCGATCGCCATTCTCCTTTGTCTAGTGAATGCTCACCCACTGGCTTGACCCAGAAGCCACGAGTACACGCTGGAATCATGAATGCCGATCTCACGCGCGACCTCCCCGGCGGTGACGTAGTTAAACCGGACAAACTCTCGAAGGCGCTCAATGAGAGCATCAATCTCGCTTCTCTGTGACGACACACCGTCATTTCAAATCGACCTCGCTCTCCGCAGCGATTTCGCTTATCTTAGTCTCGTTTGCCCGCCGCTGCTCCAGCGGCTTGAAATGGAGGCTCATGCCCGATGTTTATAATACCATCACTTCAGCCGAACCCGAGTTGGTACAACGCATTGCCCTGGCGCTGGAAGTTCGAGCGGCGGACGATCAGCAAAAAGGTATGTTGGGCTCCTACCTGGCGCAGATTAAATTTCCCGTCAATGCACGAGTTATAGAAGTCGGTTGTGGTACCGGTCCTGTATCGCGCCGGCTGGCGGGTTGGCCGAATGTGGGGCAAGTCGTCGGAATAGACCCATCCTCAGCTTTCGTTGACAAAGCTCGTCAACTGGGCGCAGGGCTAAAGCATCTATCGTTTCAAGAAGGGCACGCCAATCAATTGCGCTTCGCGGATAACGACTTCGACGTTGCCGTTTTCCACACTACTCTTTGCCACTTGTCGGACCCTAAAGGCGCCTTGCAGGAAGCTCACCGCGTACTGAAATCGGGCGGTTGTCTTGCCGTTTTCGATGGCGA
>JAFAHI010000729.1 GCA_019237325.1 Verrucomicrobiota bacterium
AATGGCTCCAGGAAAACGCACGAGACCTAGAACTAATCGAAGTCTCCAGCACAACCCGAGCCGCCCAAATCGCAGCGACCGAACCCGCCGCGGCTGCGCTGGCCAGTTCGATGGCAGCGGAGGTTTATGGCCTGCAGGTACTGGAAAGCTCGGTTCAAGACAGCCCAAACAACACCACTCGATTCCTGGTTATTTCCCCAGCTGGGTGTCCCGTAACCGGCAACGACAAGACCTCGCTCATGTTCTCGATTCAAGACCGGGTGGGAGCTCTTTACTCTGCCCTGGAACCATTCAGCCGCTTGAAACTGAGCATGAGCAAGATCGAAAGTCGGCCCTCAAAACGAAAGAACTGGGAATATTTCTTCTTTGTCGACTTCGAAGGTCACATAGAAGACCCGGTCGTCTCGGAAGCGATTAAAGAACTGGGCGAACACTGCACGTTCGTCAAAGTCCTCGGCAGCTATCCGAGGACAGAGTTGTGAGTTGCGGGTTGCGAGTTACGGGTTCCGTTGAACTCGCAACTCGTAACCCGCAACTAGCAACTCGTAACTATTTCCCCACGTAAATCGCGTCGCCCGGCCAATCGGGCCGGATATATCCCTTACACATGTTGACGATGGGGATATAGTTCCGCATCACCCGAATCGGTGACAATAGGCGGATCGTCGAAATGGACTCGATCGAGTCGCTGCCGTGATTCTTCAACAACCCCGGAATCAGCTCTTCGTGGGTTCTCTGAACAATGTCCAGGTCGCTATTTCCATCGACAAACAACAGCAAGGCAACTTTCCCGTCGATCTCCGCAATGTGGCTTTCGAAGATGGTTTCGGTGAACACAGATTGCTGCTTGGAATCCTGCCGAATATCCTGAATCAACTGGCTATAGGTGATTCCTACCCTGAATTTGATGATGTAAAGGTGACGCGCATTGTACTGCTTAGTTCCGTCACCCGAAAGATCGACGTTGGTATAATAAGAGAGAATACCTTCCTGTTCGAGGCGGTCTCGTTTGCGGCTGACCGTCCGAACATTCACCCCAGTCACTTCACCCACTCCGTTGTCTGACTCTCTCGGATCTCTGATTAACTGACGAACTATTGCCTTTTCTTGCTCATCCAGAATTCTCATGCAAAGATCGATGGACGGGTTAAGTGCGCGCACTGGCATGGTCTTTCCCTCCCCATACCCGCTGCGCCGTCCATGTCGCTCTCGTAAGAAATAGTCTAGTTTTTCTACGTCCGCGACTAGAAATTGCCGCATTAGCGCTCAGTTTAGTCTTGAAACAAGCAATTTAACCCTTAGGTTCACCGGTTTTGCGTAAAATGAAGGATGGGATAACTCAAGCGGTGCGGAATGCTCCAACCTCGCTCTATGACCCGAGCGAAGAGCATGATTCCTGTGGTGTCGGTTTTGTCGCTTCAGTTAAAGGGGAGCGTTCGAATAGAGTGCTTCATCTTGGGCTGACTGCGGTCTGCCACATGGTACATAGAGGGGCCGTAGACGCCGATGCTAAGACCGGCGACGGATCCGGGATCTTAACCCAGATCCCCTACAAAATTTTCCGACGTGAGGTCACCCGCCTAGGACACACGCTTTATAACGATTCCGATTTGGCCATAGGCTCCGTGTTTTTGCCACATGACAACGCGTACGCCCAGGCCAGAGCCAAGTCGGTAATAGAAGATGTCCTTACCTCGCGCCAGCTCTTCCAGTTCGGCTGGCGAGAAGTGCCCCTGCATATCGGAATACTTGGCGAGAAAGCGCAGCTGACGATGCCACGTATCGAGCAGGTTTTAGTCGGCCGGCCGGCCAACATGGACGATGACGAATATGAGAGACAGCTTTTTTTGGCGAGAAACGAGATCGAGAAACGGGCTCAACTAGATAACATCCGCCATTTCTACATCAACTCTTTCTCTCATCGCGTACTGGTCTATAAAGGTTTGCTGACCGCAGTTTCGTTGGAGAAATTCTACCGCGACCTCAGCGATCCCGAGTATGAAACTGCCATCTGCCTGTTTCATGAACGGTACAGCACCAATACCTTCCCAACCTGGTCGTTGAGCCAGCCGTTCCGGTTTCTCGCCCACAATGGTGAGATCAATACCATTCGGGGAAACCGCAACTGGATGCGCGCCCGTGAATCCGAGTTAATGGCCGATTTCTGGCAGCAGGATATCGATCTGCTAAAGCCGATTATCCAACCCGGCGGCTCCGATTCTGCCAGTCTCGATAATGCGCTAGAAGTTTTGACCATGTCGGGACGGGACCTACTCCATGCGATGACGATGCTCGTTCCGCCGGCCTGGCGGGCAGATGAGCTCATGTCGCCCGAGGTTAAAGCCTTTTACGAATATCAAGCCTGTTTTAACGAACCCTGGGACGGCCCAGCCGGCCTCGTATTCAGTAACGGCTTGGTGGCAGCTGCTTGCCTGGACCGAAACGGACTTCGACCGGCTCGTTATAAGCTTACCGAGGACGGAATCTTCGTTCTCGCTTCCGAAGTCGGCTGTGTAGAACTCGACGAATCCGAGGTCATCGAAAAAGGCAGATTGGCTCCGGGGACGATGGTCGCGGTCGATACTCAAGCCGGAGTATTGCTGCGGGATACCGAAATCAAAGAAAGGTTGGCGAAACGCAACCCTTACATCGACTGGGTCAAGACCAACCTTCTCCGGTTGCAGGAAGTTGCGGGACGCACCATCCCGGAACCGGCAAATGACCTGGACCTTTTAGGATTAAGCCAGCGCCAGGTCGCTTTTGGCTACAGCAGCGAAGAGCTGGACATGGTCTTTAAGCCGATGGCTAGAGACGGTCAGGAAGCAATCGGATCAATGGGCGATGATACCCCTCTGGCGGTGCTTTCGTTGCAGCCACGGTTGCTCTACACCTATTTCAGCCAGTTGTTTGCCCAGGTTACCAACCCCCCAATCGATCCGATCAGGGAGCGATTGGTAATGTCGCTTGCCACACCAATGGGCTGGCGGCGCAATTTGTTTGGCGAGACACCGGAGCACGCCAAGCTCGTATTTTCCGAGTCGCCGCTTTTGTTCCCGCATGAACTCGAGGCTTTAAAAACCCTATCCGATCCCGAACATAAAGCGGTAACCATTCAGGTTTGTTGGTCCGAGAGCGATGGACCCGCCGGTCTCGAGGCGGCGGTTAACCGAATCTCCGTCGAGGCCGAGCACGCGGTCGACGCAGGATGCCGGCTGGTCATCCTTTCCGATCAATGTGTCGAACACGATAAAGTCGCGGTTCCGATGCTTCTCGCGGTCGGTGCAGTGCATCATCACTTAATCCGGGTTGGCAAAAGAATGAAGTGCAGTCTGATCGCCGAAACCGGCGAAGCCCGGGATGTTCATCAGATTGCTTGTTTGATCAGTTACGGAGCCAGCGCTGCTTGCCCGTATCTCGCGTTTGAAACCATCCGCGAGTTGTTATTCCGAGGAGAGCTCGGGGAAGACGCCACCTTTGAGAAGGCGGCCAGAAAATATCGGTCAGCCATCGAAAAAGGGCTCCTGAAAATCATGTCGAAGATGGGGATTTCGGTGATCGGAAGCTACCGGGGCGCCCAGATTTTCGAGGCGATCGGCCTCAGCTCTGACCTGATTGACAAATGTTTCGCCGGGACTCCGTCGAAGGTGGAAGGCATCGGTTTGGCAGAGATCGCAATTGAGACGCTCACCCGGCACCAAAAAGCGTATGCGAAGGCGCTACCCGAAGAGGGGTCTGCCGGCGTGTCGTTGGATGACCCGGGGTTCTATCGTTTCCGGCGTCAGGGGGAAGGGCACGCGATCACGCCTCCGGTCATTAAGAACTTTCACACCTTCGTAAAATCGAATAAGCCGGAGGACTACAAAGCATACGCTGATGCGATCAGAGCAGCGCGCCCAAATGCACTGCGCGACTTATTGGAACTGGCGCCAAGCACGCGGCAGGCAATCTCGCTCGATGAAGTCGAACCAATCGAGGAAATCCGCCGGCGATTCACGACCGCTGGCATGTCTCTGGGAGCTCTGAGCCCGGAAGCACACGAATGTCTGGCCATCGCCATGAATCGAATCGGCGGTAAGTCCAATTCCGGTGAAGGCGGTGAAGACCCGGAGCGAGTGCATCGGCGACCGAACGGCGATTGGCCGAATAGCGCAATCA
>JAFAHI010000015.1 GCA_019237325.1 Verrucomicrobiota bacterium
AAGTCACACTGTCCGGCCTGGCATGGTCTTTTCGGGAAAGGCGGGGACGCCATCTGGAAGCGGCTTCGTCTGGACACCAGACAAAGCGACCAAAGGACCGGTCTCAATTATCATGAGCGCACCGGACCGTAAGATCTATGTCTACCGCAATGGGGTGGAGATTGGCCGCGCCCCAGTAGGCGGTTTGGAAACGGTTCGTCTATCGGGAACCTATGTTTATGCGGCCGATACGACAATAGATTCTAACGGACAGCGCGACTGGATCTCAACCGCTAGCGTGGGCAAAAGGCCGCCTGACTTGAAGGATCTAGAAAAGCGCATCTCGACCGACCCATCTTATCTCCAGGATATTCGCGCGCTAATCAGCCCAGGAACAACGCTAGTCCTTACTAACGCGCCGGTGACTAACCAAACCCATAGCTCACCCGGATTCAGCATTCTTAGCGCCAGCCAATAGCAGCGCGGCGCAAAATACAAGAGTGATCCGCTTCATGCGGCCATTAGACTTGGCTTTGAAAAACGGCGCGAGTCTGGCGATCGCCCAATCACACCGCTTCGCCGAGCGCCTCCCGCACCGCGGTTAGGAAAAGTTCATCACCGAACGGCTTGACCAGAAACGCGCTGGCGCCACCCTTGAGCGCCTCCGCACGGATGGCTGCGACCTCGCGACCGGTTATCATAATGACGCGCGTGGTTGGCGATAGCTCGCGGAGCAGTTCTTGTACTTCGATGCCGTTCGTATTAGGCATCCAGACATCGAGCACTACCACCTTCACGGGATGCTCTTGAGCGTAAGCAATGAATTTCTCCGGGTTGTCAAACGTCTCCGAATCAAAGCCGTCTGACTCAAGCAATTCGTGAAGTGAGCTTAGCACTGACAAATCGTCATCGAGGATACAAATCGCTTTAGTGACTTCGGGCGTAGGCATTTACAACGCAGGGTTCGCTTTGGTTAGCCTAGGGTGCTAAACCCGGTTTCGCTATGGTCCTTAGGTGCCGGGTAGATCAGGTGAAACCCCGACTCTTTGAGCCAGGCGCACTAAATCCGCAACTGATTGTACGCCCAGCTTGTGCATGACGCGGCCGCGGTGGGTTTTGATTGTGCGCAGGGCAGCCCCGAGCTCGGAGGCGATTTGCTTGTTGAGCAAGCCGGAAATCACCAGGCGCAAAACTTCGAACTCCCGGGGCGTGAGCGTTGCAATTCGCTCCCGGATTTGACCCACCTCCCGGCGTTCCCGCCAATGTTCCGCGGACCGCGCAATCGCCTGGGCCACGGCATCGAGCAAGGCCTGATCTTCGAACGGCTTGGCCAGAAAATCGACTGCCCCGGCTTTCATTGCTCGAACACCCATCGGGATGTCGCCGTACCCGGTTATAAAGACGATTTGCTCGATCCTGCCTTTTTCGGCCAATCGCCGTTGGAGCGCGAGCCCATCGAGGCCGGGCAGCTGGACATCGAGCACCAAACACGCTGGACCGACATTTGGTGCGTGCAGCAGAAACTCTGCGGCGCTAACGAAGGTCTCGACAGTGTAACCGTCACTGTCGAGCAAAGTGGCGAGACTCGTTCGTACCGACTCATCGTCGTCTACAACGAAAACGTGCCGTTCCCGCTCTTTCATACCGCATTCTCCCCGGTAGCCGGCAACGAAAAATGGACCCAAGCCCCTCCCCCCTCGGCGTTCTCGGCAGCTAACTCTCCGCCGTGTGACGAAATAATTGAACGAGCAATAGAAAGACCCATGCCCAATCCATCCTGCTTCGTCGAAAAGAAAGGGTCGAAAATCCGGTCCGGGTTTTCTTTTGGTAGTCCCGTTCCAAAGTCGCGAACGCCAATCCAAACCTTGTGGTCGGCATGTGGCTGGCTACTGATAATTACGCGGCGCTCCGCCGCTGGAGTCTGGCGCATCGCATCGAGCGCATTGATCACGATGTTTAACAGCACTTGCTGAATCAGCACTGGATTTGCACTGACTGCTGGCAAATCAGGGTCAAGCTCAGATAGCACCGTGCAATGACGTTCGAGCGCGTCTGAATGCACCAACTGGACCACCTCCGTGATGATGCTATTCACGTTCACAGGGATACGCGCTCCCTCGCCCTTCCGCACCATGACCCGAATATTGCGGATGATGTCTCCCGCACGGCGGGCGTCCATGACAACCGCATCTAGCAGATGGTCGAGTTTCGGCATATCGGCCCGTCCTTTGGCGATGAAACGCCGGCCTGCGCTCGCGTTGTTCATGATGCCGGACAAAGGCTGGTTCAGTTCATGTGCGAACGCTGTAGCCATTTCCGCCACGAGCTCGATCCGGCTGAGATGCGCGAGTTCTTCGCGATACTGACGTGATTCTGCTTCAGCCTGCTTGCGAGCGGTGACGTCCACGATAACGGCTAAGGTAAGGACGCCTTTCTCTCCCTGGATACGGCTGATCCCGATCTCGACAGGAAACTCGGTCCCATCTTTGCGCCGCCCGAACAATTCCTTCCCAGCGCCCATGATCGGCGCCGTAGAGGAGGCAACAAAGTTCGCGCGAATGATGGGGTGTGAGTCGCGGAACCGTTCCGGCACTAATATCTCGATCGGCTGTCCGATCAATTCTTCGCGCCAATAACCAAACAGCATTTCTGTCGCGGTGTTCACCAGATCGATGCGACCGTACCCGTTAACTAAAACGATGCCGTTCGGCGAACCTTCTACAACCAGGCGTAGCCTGTTCTCGGCGTCCTTCTGGGCCGTTACGTCAACGGAAATCCCTAGGAGCTGAGTCGCTTTGCCATTTCCCGAGTTCAAAGAACGGCCTCGAGCGCCAATCCAGCGGATCTCGCCATCGGGTAACATGACGCGGTACTCGGCTGAATATTCGCCATGGGTCTGAATCGCTCGCTGTATAAAGGCGTCACGGACGGCGCGATCATCGGGATGAACCCGGGCCACAACTGTGGCCGAGTCGAGTGAAGCCTCACGGTCAAATCCGAACAAGGCTCGCCCTCTTTGCGTCATCCAAACCTAGTCCTTCGCTGTGTCCCACGCCTCGATACCTAGATTCACGCTATCCGCGACCAGGCTTAGGCGTTCTTCGCTTTGCCGCAGTGAAGCCTCGGCTTTGCGCCGCGAGTGTCGTTGCGAAATCAATCCGGCAATCAGGATCGTCTGCAAGAGAACAGCTGCCAGCGCAGCCAAAATGAGGACGCGATTCGTCTCCCAAACCTCAGGCGGCCGCAGGCTCATCTCGGCGGCTGCTGGAACCCGCTCTTCGGGCAGGGCTGCCTTCTTTAGAGCCTGCCAGTTTATTAACAATGGATTAGAACTGTCATTTTCAGATGCGCCATACGGCACCCACTGCCATCGGAGCGCTTTCAACCCCAACTGTTGGTCCCCGGAAAAACGTGCAAAATCCAGGTATTCGGAGAACAGGTCGATTCTGGGGAAACGCGAACTATGAAAAGCCTCGCGCAGGTTCTCTTCCATCGCCTGCATTGCCGGCAGGTCACCGCTTTCGCCACAGAGAACGAGGACTGACTTTACGGTTTCGGCCGAGTCGAGGGCAAAAACGGCGCCCAGAGGGAGCGTTGCGACGCTAACAAAGACGCACAACTCCCTCAAGCGATATGGCAATCGCCATTTGGAGAGAGAAACCAAGGGGGGCCGCCAAAACCCTATCACGGAGGGCCTTTTAAATAAAGTGCGGGGGCCGAGGTTATCTGTTCGGGACAACACTCCTATCCGCCGGCATCGACTGTCTTCATTTGGGCACACGGAGAATCAACTCTGCCAGTCTTGAACAATAACCGGCTGGCGGGATACACGCCTATTGCCCGGGTCGAACCGTAGATTGCGGTTCCAAGGGATGCCCTGAGTGCATGCATGCCGCCTTGGCGGCATTATTCTTGTTCACTCCTTGCATATCAATACAGACATGCTCTTCGTTCGTGTCCGGCAGCCGCCCATCGGCGTCACCCTAAGAGGAGATGCGACGAGTACCCTCGGTAGCGGCGACTGTCCATAAGGCCTTGTGGTGGACAGGGCTGTATCATGTGTCCGAAGCGACTGGTCAACCTCGACTCTACGCGTAGTCGCCATCCGAGCGTTGATGGGGACTACGGGTTAAGGCCTATGTGGACCTGCGGCTTCGATAGCACGATGGACTTAAAGCACACGGTTTGGCCTCATGGACAGTCGCCGGAGCCGGTATCTGACTCCGCTTAGGTTGACGCGTATGGGCAGCCGCCGGACCAAACGATCCGGCCATGGCCCGGCGGTATGCCTCCTACTTATGACTCGATGCACTAGCCGCCCCACTTCCTAGGCTGCCCGGTAGTGGCCAACACACTCGACCAAAGGATGCCTTTAGGATCAACCTGCTTCTTTTGGCTGACCGCTAGGGAAATCGGGATGTGGATAAAGGTCCCGTTCCAAAAGCCCACCACGAGGTTCGTCTTACCCGCCATCGCGGCATGCACCGCGTTCCGAGCCAGCAGGTCGCATAATAGCGCATCCTCGCAGTTTGCCGGAACGCTCCGCACGAAATAGCTCGGATCGAAATATTTCACATCCACTGGTATAGCCTGTTGTTTGAAATAGGTAACAATCTGATCCTTCAAGTAGATCCCGATGTCGGCGTAGCGCTTATTGCCGGAAGCATCGGTATCTGCCGGAAGCTGCTTGATCAAATCCTGGCCTGCGCCTTCTGCTACGGCCACGACGGCATGATGAGCCGATTCCAAGCGGCGTCGGAGTGCTTCGAGGAAGCCGTTCTTTCCCTCTAGGACAAAAGGGACCTCCGGGATCAAACAGAAATTAACTTCCTGACTGGCTAGGGTTGCGCCGGCGGCGATAAATCCTGCGTCACGTCCCATCAATTTCACCAAGCCAACGCCGTTATAGGCGCTGCGCGCCTCGCTATGGGCGCAGTCGAGAATTGCGTGAGCCTTTTCCATCGCAGTTGCCATCCCGAAGGTGCGAGACATATACATCACATCGTTGTCAATGGTCTTGGGAATGCCGACCACCACAAGGTTAAGACCACGACTCTGAACTTTCTCAGCGACGTCTTGCGCCCCTCGCAGGGTGCCGTCCCCGCCGACGCACAGCAAAATATCGATCTTCTGTTCGACGAGGAAGTCGGCCATTACATCGCTAGGCTGCTGCCCTCGCGACGAACCAAGAATTGTTCCACCTTTTTCGTGGATATCAGATACGAACTTCGGCGTTAGCTCAATCGGGCTCAGCCCGGTTTTCGGGTTAAGACCGGCGTATCCATAGCGAATCCCGCGCACCTGCCGCACACCATAGTTGTAGTAAAATTCCATCACCGCCGATCGAATCACATTGTTGAGGCCAGGACACACTCCCCCACAGGTAACAATCGCCGCTCTGGTTTCGAGCGGTTCAAAGAACAGCTTTTCCCGGGGGCCTGCCTTTTCAAAGAAAACATCCGCAGGCAGATCGTGGCCAGCGCCGGTCTCGATTTGATATCGGACACGTGCCTCGTCCGAAACAAAAGCACCGGCGCTTTTGCCGGAGTCGTGGGCGATTCGCAAAGGAGAAGCGACCGTTGCGGACCCCAGGATCTGAATTGATGTTTGGTCGGGAGTTATCATCTTAGTTCGCGGTAGCGGTTCTTAGACGGACGCTAGGGGGTTTTCAGCGATCTAAGCCATCTTTCTAACATCCGTTTTTCATAATAAAGTGCCTGTTTGCGCCTGGGATCATGGGCCATGGAGGTCTGGGATGTTGTATCAGTGATCCTCGTGTTACCACTCGCCACTACCCGCCCGGAACTATCTTGTAGTGCAAATGTGAACGACATGCGGGCAGGTCGAATTTCTCCGCGGACGACGCGGATACTGCTTCCTCCTCGACTAGGATAGTGGCCGGCCAGGTCGATGTCCATAAACCGCAGAGTTAGTTTGCCTCCAGGAACTTTCCGCTCCAATGCCGGCCTAAGATCGTCACTGATTTGGGCAGCGAAATAGGCAGTCGACCACTGCGCACCGCGACCATAGATGTTAAAGTCGGTGAATTTAGCCGGCTGAACGTACTGGACGTCCACGGTGGCACGTGAAGCGCCCAGAACGGGTGTTGAAGCCAGGATGCATGAAATCACGGCTACCGGGAGCAGAGCATGACGCATATTCACGTTTGGATTCTAACTTAACTAACTCTCGACTGCGCGGCCTCGAAGGTGGTCGCCACTGGCACTGCCGGTTCAACAATGAAACTTCCTTTATGTTTTTCAGGCGGGGCTGCTCGGCGTCGTAGGCGATAGATGCCGAAAGCGGCCATGAGGAGCTGTGCGGTGATGAGAGTGACTGACAAGCCTCGGTCCCAAGCTGACATAGCAAACCCCGCCACTATCGGCCCAAACACCGCACCTGCGCCTTGCACGATCAGCAACCCACCCGAGGCAGCGACGAACTCGCCCTCACCAACAGAATCGTTCACGTGAGCCATGACCACGCTGTAGGTCGGCACGATGGTGCCGCCGAAGATGGCAACGCAGAGGTAAAGTATCCAGCGCGGCGCTTCGTCCGGTACAAGCGCTACAATCGTCAGAAGGGTTGCAGAGGCGATGATTGCGGCACCAATGATAGCCAGGCGCCGATCGAGACGGTCTGAAAGCCAGCCAAGCGGCCA
Organism: Verrucomicrobiota bacterium; assembly: GCA_019237325.1. Taxonomy (GTDB): domain Bacteria; phylum Verrucomicrobiota; class Verrucomicrobiia; order Chthoniobacterales; family JAFAMB01; genus JAFAVN01. The sequence goes on from JAFAHI010000015.1 coordinate 6,641, forward strand.
GGTGAACAGAAACCCTCCGAGCGTGCCGCAGGCCATAAATATCGCGACTCCGACGGTATCGAGTCCGCGCTGTTGCGCGAAAATCGGACCGAGCGAAAAGAAGGAGCTGGTGGTTACGCCGCACAAGAACGCGGCGACCAACCCAAAGGGTGATTGGCGAAAGAGCGACCGTAGGTTAATCCTAGCGCCTTTACCTTCACTGGTGGGAGCAACCGCTCGAGTTAAAGCAGTTGGTACCAAAGCGACTGCAATAATGATCGTGATGATACAAAACGGTCTGAAGCCGCTTGGATTGGTCGTTGGCAGCAGGAGTTGTCCGACGATTCCAGCCAGCAGGCCTGTCATGCCATAGATGCTCAGGATCTTTCCCCGTGTCTGCTCGGTTGCGGAACTGTTGAGCCAGCTCTCGACCACAATGAACAGGCCGGCAAAGCAGAATCCAGTTAGCGCACGAGCCACAATCCAAGCGATCGGATTTAGTACTAGCAGATGCAGAAGCGGCGCTGTTGCGGCAATGGCTCCTAGAGCAACGAAAGCCCGTATATGACCAACGCTTTCGATCACTTTACCACAGCGTAAAGATCCAATCACGATTCCAGCCCAGAAGCCGGCACCGACCGCGCCAATTTGAGCGGGCGAAAAGCCTTCGATGCCGCCTCGGATACTCAGAAGCGTCCCTTGGAACGTATTACCCATCTGCATCAAGCCGAAGCCCAACAAGAGAGCAGTTAAAGTCGCCAAAGCTCCTCGCTGCGTGGTTTGCATAGGCGTTCTTCCCAGTGCTACTTAGCATTCACCGGCGATGGAGTTACCTTCCATACGCGTTCGCAATATTCGGGAATGGATTGGATAGAATTTTCAGTCATCAGGAGGGAAAACAGACGCTGCGAACTCCGATTCTTACCTCGTCCGGCTTGGTTGGCCGCTACCGTTTGATCACAAAAACTTATCGATTCTAATTCGGCTCTACTATTGTACCTAAGGGCCATAGCGACTGAGGAAATGTTCCGGCTAAGATGCCGCATGGCTCTAACGGTGATTTCTGAAGTTCGAGCTAGACAGGTTCTCGACTCGACAGGGAATCCAACAATCGAGGGCGGCGCGGCCGGTCGAGCCAGCGTTCCAAGCGGAGCAAGCACTCATCTTGAAAATCTATCTTAGACGTTCCGGGACACGGTTCATGCCCGGGGCAACCTGGACCGCGGAGGGAGTCAATTTTTCTGTGTTTAGTAAAAGCGCTCAGAAGGTCGAGCTCTTGCTTTATCCATCGGCGGACAGCGCCGAGCCGCTCGACGTTGTCGACCTCGATCCGGATGCGAATCGAACTTTTTTTTTCTGGCATGTTTTCATTGAAGGATTGCGGCCAGGCACTTTCTACACCTGGCGCATCGATGGAAAAGAGGTGGTAGACCCTTGGGCTAGAGCTGTGTCCGATGCCGTTTGGAATCGTCGACAGGCGATTAGCCATCCAGACGGAGCGGGTAATTCCTGGCGGGCGATGGTCACCGCTCACGCCGAGCTTACCACCCAGGAATCACCGCTCACGCCAGGATTGAGAGGCGCCGTTATTTATGAACTCCATGTAGGCGGCTTTACGCAACATCCGTCGTCGGGCGTGGAATATCCGGGAACCTTTCTCGGACTGATTGAGAAGATTCCGTATCTCAAGGAACTCGGCATAACCCATGTAGAATTTCTGCCGGTGATCGCCTTTGATGACCAAGACGTGCCGCCGGCGGTGGAGGCTCGAAGCCTGCGCAACTACTGGGGATACAGCCCGCATAGCTTTTACAGTCCGCATCCGCACTATTACGTTAAGCCCGAGCAGGGGACCCATCAAAACGAGTTTCGTCAGTTGATCGACGCCCTCCATGACGCCGGTATTCGGGTTATTCTAGACGTTGTGTTCAATCACACCGCGGAGGGCGGTGCGACCGGGCCGATCATCAATTTCAAGGCGTTGGCCAAGGATGTGTTCTATATCCTCGATCCGGCTGACCGCAGCCGCTACTATGATTATTCAGGCTGCGGCAACACCCTCAATTGCAACCACCCAATTGTGACCCGCTTCATTGTTAACTGCCTTGAATGGTGGGTCGAGCAGATGGGAGTTGACGGTTTCCGGTTCGATCTGGCCAGTGTCTTTGTACGAGGGGAAGACGGAGCACCACTGCCAAACCCGCCACTGCCCTGGAACATAGAGCTTTCGCGCACACTCGCGCGCTGGCCGCTCATTGCCGAGGCTTGGGACGCTGCCGGTCTTTATCATGTCGGTTCCTTTCCCGGACTATCGTGGACCGAATGGAATGGTCGTTACCGCGATGTGATCCGCCGATTCGTACGCGGGGACCGGGGCATTATCGGCCAGGTCGCTACCTGTATCGGAGGCAGCAGTGATTTATATGGGGACGGCCGGTTACCAGAAAACAGCATTAACTTCATCACCTGCCATGACGGGTTCACCCTCCGCGATTTGGTTAGCTACAACGACAAACACAATGAAGCTAATGGCGAGGACAACCGGGACGGGACCAACGATAACTTTAGCTGGAATTGTGGGGTGGAAGGAGAAACCGATGACCCCGGGGTAATCCGGCTTCGCCGGCGACAAGCAAAGAATTTTATTGCGATCTTGATGATCAGCCGTGGCGTGCCCATGTTGCTGGCCGGCGACGAAGTTTTGCGCACTCAACGCGGAAACAATAACGCTTGGTGCCAGAACAACGAGCTCTCCTGGTTCGATTGGCGGCTAGTCGCGAGAGAGCGAGAGATGCTTGAGTTCGTTCGTGGTATGATCGCGCT
>JAFAHI010000138.1 GCA_019237325.1 Verrucomicrobiota bacterium
CTCCAGACTCGATTGCAGCCAGCGCGTCATCCGGATTGGTGACGCCACAGATCTTAACGAACGGACGCGATCGCATCGCTCCGCTTAAGAAGTCCGGCAGAGCAACTGCTTCCGACCTGTTAGTAGTCTCGAGCATATTTCCCTAAAATCTCACGCTAAGACCCGACCCGCAACGCTGTGCTTTTTTCACCGCTGGTAGTGCATCGAGTCATAAGTAGGAGGCATACCGTTGGCTTCAAAAAGGGTCTGGATGCGAGGCGTGAGTGAGGAGCATATCTGAATCGATACGTGACGAACGAACAACGACGCAGACGGACCCTTTTCAAGCCGACCCCTGGGCCGTGGCCATTTGGCCGATTTTCCGCGTTGCGCACTCCTTACGTATCAATTTAGATATGCTTGTCGTTCGCGCCTTGAAAATCGGCCAAATGACCGACGGCGGTATGCCTCCTACTTATGACTCGATGCACCAGCTTTTCTATTTTACTGAACGGGCGACGGGATTAAAATAGCGATGTCAAATTTGTACCAAAAGGGGTAGTAGAGAGATGGAAGAAAAAACAAAAAAAAAGCGTGTTCAGAAACGCGCAGTGCGTAAGAAAGCAAAAGCTACTGAATCAGTTTCCGTTGCCGCAGTTCCTGAGGTTACAACTGAAACAAAGAAGCCACGGAAAAGTAGCAAAGTTAAGTCAGCGGCCAACGCGACCAAGCTTAACAAGCGTAAGCTTATTGTCCCTCTACCTACGTATGAACAAGTACAACTGCGCGCGTACTTCATCTCCGAACGAAGGCGTAAACTGGGGCTTCCTGGAGATGAAAGTCACGATTGGCTAACTGCGGAGCAAGAACTAAGAGACGAACTGAAGGTGTAGGGCGTTAGGGTTCTAGCTATCTAGAACCCAGAACCACTCACCTCTTCCAGAACGCGTCCACGAGCGCCATCGTCTTTGATTTCGTAGAGCTTGCCGGTTGGAACGTCATTCAGCCAGGCAAGCGACGTCGTCGTGATGATTCGTTGACCTCCGGCCGGCAGGTTGGCAAACAGCCTATTCCGCCGACCAATATCCAGTTCACCAAATACGTCGTCGAGCAGGAGTAACGGACTCCGGCCAAACTCGGACTCGAGCAAACAGGCGTGACCAACTTTTAGAGCAATGGCAATCGAGCGTTGTTGACCTTCAGAAGCATAAATCGCTGCAGATTGGCGACTCAGCTGCAGCAAAAGATCATCTCGATGCGGACCAACTACAGTAGTTCGCAGCCGCGCCTCTTCTTCTGCGCTAGCGGCTAGCGCGGCTCCAAAGTCTGCGCTCGAACCGGAATGATATTCCAACCCAAATTGTTCATCGCGGTCCCCAATTAGATTGAATGCTGCGACAGCCTTAGGTTCCAGGCGTCGTACCAAGGAATCGCGCAGTTCAGTGAGTTGCTGCCCGACATCGATCAGCGGTCTGGTATAGGCTGCCACTTCCCGCGTTCGGGCGGGCGTCATCTTCAGATAGGCATTACGTGAACGCAACGCTCTGTCGTATGACCGCAAGATGCTTCGATAGTCTCGAAAAAATTGGCTACCCAGGAAGTCGAGAAACTTTCTTCGTTCTTCCCCTGTTCCGCGGACCAGATCGATGTCCGTGTTAGCAAAGAAAACCAGCCGAGCGACCTGAAGATAGTCGTGAGCATCTTTTTGCTCCACGGAATCAAGCGCTAACTTTCGCCGCTTGGGACTGTAATAAAATTGCATGTGCCGATTGTCGACTATCCCGTCGACAACCAATCCGTTGGCTCCGGTACGGATAACTGGCGCCAAGGAATTCGTCCTAGGAGACTGGAGTCGAGTGAGGACAACGACCGCCTCCAAAAGAGACGTTTTGCCCAGGGCATTCCCGCCAACGATGCAGGTAATCTCGGGATCGAACTCCAGTTCGAATCGCGGAAAACAGCGAAAGTCCCTTATGGCAAGTTTACGCAGCATCTAGAAAAGGAGTTCAGAAGTTCAGGAGTTACAGGAGTTCAGGAGCTTGTTATACATCTCGTTGGGGTGTTGCGATATCCACATGGCAGAACCCATTTTTCTTGCAAGTTTCAGATCCGCGCCACCCTGAACTCCTGAACTCCTGAACTCCTGAACTCCTGAACTCCTGTCTCTTCAGAAGATTTCTTCGAAGACGCCACCGCCTAATAGCGTTTCGCCGTCATAAAGGGCACAGATCTGGCCGGGAGTCAGCGCTCGCTGGGGGTCGGTAAACTCGAGGATGGCGGAGTCCTCCCCGATCGCCTCAAAGCGGACAGAAACCGCTCGAGCTCGATAGCGTGGCTTTACCTGAATGGTGGAAAATGACGGCACCTTTTCGTTCGTGAAGGAGAGTGCTCCGATCCGGCACCGTGAAGCGTAAAGGCCGCGGGAATCAGGCCGATCAAATGCGACGATCAATTCATTGGTGGCCAATCGTTTCTCTACTACGACGTAAGCTTCCGACAGGGTATTAGAAGGCACACCGACGCCTCTGCGCTGACCGAGAGTGTAGAGGTGAAGCCCTCGGTGTGAACCCAACAGAGCTCCGTTTAAATTCTTAATCGGGCCCGGTTTATCCGGGACGAACGCCCGCAAAAAATCGGTCATGCGAACATTCCCGATGAAACAGATGCCTTGAGAATCTTTCTTGGTCGCAGTGACCAAACTGTGTTCAGACGCAAGCTGGCGAACCTCGGATTTCTGTAGGTCTCCCACCGGGAACCGGGCGGCAACAATTTGTTCCTGCCGCAAAAGCGCTAGGAAATACGACTGATCTTTACTCTTATCGACTCCCTCCAGAATATCCCAGGTGCCGTCGCCACGTTGCCGTCGCCGAGCGTAATGCCCAGTGGCAACTGCATTAAAGCCTTGTTCCCGCGCGTACTCCAAGAAAACTCCAAATTTGATTTCGCGGTTGCACGTCACGTCCGGGTTCGGCGTCATACCAGCTTCATATCCTTGAAGCAGGTATTGCACGACTTTCGAACGGTAAGCGTCCATTAAGTTGACGATTCGGAAAGGAACCGCCAACGACTCAGCAACGGCGCGAGCATCCTCGATGTCTTGCTGCCAGGGGCAATCGCCAAACACGCCTTCTTCGTTGATCCAATTCTTCATATAAGCGCCTTGCACAAAGGCGCCTCGCTGTTGCAGCAAAAGCGCTGCAACACTGCTGTCCACGCCGCCGGACATACCAACCAGCGTGCGATCTGAAGAATCAGTTTTCACGAGCCTTTACCGATCGCAAATCTTGGGAGATTTGCAATTGGGAGACGAAACCGCAAATGGACACGAATTGACGCGAAAACAGAGAAAAAATCCAACCGCAGATTAACGCAGATGTACGCAGATTTTTGAGCCTTCCACGGATGTTTGTATTTCTCTTGGACATTCAGGCTTATCTGCGTCGGGAGCCTGGCCCTACCAAGGATGAGCGGGAGCTCATCCCTACCGGACTTCCGTCCGGCCGATGAATGCTCTGGAGATGGTGAGGTCGTCTGCGCTCTCAAGACTGAGACCAGCAGGGAGACCTTGGGCAAGGCGGGTAATCCTGAGCGGCATCCCGGCCAGCAGTTGAGAGAGGTAACTAGCAGTGGCCTCCCCTTCGACGTCGGCGCCCAGCGCCAGGATCAGTTCCCGCGGCGCAGCCTGTTTGATCCTTTGAATTAGCGCATCGAAACGTAGATCTTCCGGCCCCACG
>JAFAHI010000264.1 GCA_019237325.1 Verrucomicrobiota bacterium
GGAAGAGTGCGATTACGAACGCCTGGAATGGACCAGCTAACAGAAACGAGTCTGGCTGCCAAAATCACTTTTCATGGCTCGACCATTATTAAAGGCCAAATCCGGATCTCTTGGCCGCTAGTGTTTGAAATTTAATCGTAGAATGCTGAAGAACATCTTGCTAACTTTCGTCCCGCCCATGATGGCGAAAATCGCAGAGGAGCCATTTGATTCACCCGATTGGGTTTTCGAAGTGAAGCTGGATGGATATCGGGGAATGGCGGTGTTCGACGCGGCCGGTAAGCCGCACCTCTGGTCCAGAAACGGTTTACCGCTCGAGCAAAAGTTCCCCGCGGTCGCGAAGGCGCTTTCTAGACTGAAACTGCGCTCAACAATCCTGGATGGTGAAGTGGTCGCCGTCGACGAAAACGGAATCCCCCGTTTTCAGCTCCTTCAGCGTTTTCAGAAACAACCAACGGCTCCAACTCTCTATTATGTTTTCGATATGCTTTGGAGCGATCGCATTGTCGCCGTCATGACGGCAAAAACCGAGACGGCGGCCGAACTTCGCCAGGCTTCTCCTTTTGCAGGAGCCCTCACCCAAAAAGAGATCGCCAGAACGATTCACCGTGAAAAAGAGCGAGCTCGAACACGTTATTAGAGCCGCCAAGGAAATTACTGGCGAAAAGGAGTTCGTGGTTATCGGCAGCCAGGCTTTCCGTGAACTCGAATGCTTAAAACTCAAGCAAATTTTCTCTTAAGGTCGTGCCTGAATACCGGGTACGAAGCCTCCCCCGCCGTTGCAGTTCAGGCACAACGAGATCGACGAATTCTTCGAAACATCCGGGTGTGTAGGTAGCGGCGAACATAAAACCATCTGCGCCGCCCTCATCCATGAAATATTCAAGCTGATCCGCGATGTCGGCTGGAGTGCCGACTACACGAGGCATTCCCATGCCTTCCGCGTAAATTAAGGCCGCCTCTCGAACCGTTACGGGTGCTCCGCCTTTGGCATAGATGATGGAATCGAATAACCCTTGGATTCCCGGTATTTCTATATTTTGGACGTGTTCCTCGGGGTCGTATTTAGAAAAATCAGGACCGAAATGTCCTGAGATCCATGCCATAGCGCCCTCAAGCGGAATACATTGCTGGATCCGTTCATATTTTTCTTGTGCTTCACTTCGCGTCAAGCCAACGACGGTCTGAACACCATAGATACGTTTGACGCTGCCAGGCTTACGGTTAAAACGTTTTTCCAACCGGAAATCGAGATCGTCGGTGTATTCGCGCATTCTTTCCACGTTTGGATGAACCGCGAAAATCGCTTCGGCGTGCTTAGCGGCAAAGTCACGCCCTCGATCTGATGACCCAGCTTGCCAAAGAACGGGATACCCTTGCGGAGACCTGAAAACGAATGAACGCGCTTTGCAGCGAAAATATTCCCCCTCGTGATTAACCTCATGGACTTTGGCGGGATCCGCGAAGACGCCCGTTGCGCGGTTGGCGACAATCGCGTCCGGTTCCCATGAGTTCCAGAGCTTATAACAAAGCTCCATGTATTCCTCCATCCGCTCGTATCGTCCAGACCGCTTTGTCATCTCGGCCCCATATGCGTCCCATTCGCTTTTCGAATAGGAACTAACAATGTTCCAAGCAATGCGGCCTTCGGACAAATGGTCCAGACTCGAAAGTCGGCGCACCATTGAATAGGGATGTTCGAAAGCGGTGGACAGAGTTACGCCGACGCCCAAATGAGTGGTGGCGGTCGTAATAATCGGAACAACAGTCGATGGTTCATGAACTGGACACTGCACCGCATATTTTACGGTCGCATCGGAGCTGCCTTCGTAATTGTTATATGGCGCTAGCTCGTCCGCGATGAACATCGCGTCGAACATCCCTCGCTCCATCGTGCGTGCCATGTGCTGCCAGTAGGCCGGCCGAGACCAGTCCCAGTTAATTTTGTCCTTTGGGTGGCGCCACATACCGGTGGCATGACTGTTGACACCGTGCTGAACAAATCCGAGGAGATGAGCGCGCTTCTTTGCCATAGACTTTCCAAACTATTACTAAGGATCGGCAGAACCTGTAGTGCCCGCGAATTCGCCCTCTTGATCACTCGTCAAGTTCGCGGCGGAATGTATAGGCGACTGCCAGCGGGCTTGCTAAAGCCAGTAAGATACCCAGATAAAGCAGCTGCGGTGCAAAACCATAAGCGATGATCGCTAGCGATGAAGCGATGACAGCGATTATCGCGCCGACGAAGCTGTGTCCAAAGCCATCACTCTTTCCGTCATCGGGATCATCGAGAGTTTTGGCAACCCGTTGAAGCACAAGCCACATGTACCGCAAATAAAAGAAGGCGATAATCCCGCCGATCACGATCGTGATGAGGGTAGTCCATGAAACAAAGATGTCAGGCATAGTCCTTTCTCCGCTTTAATTTATAGTCGATCCAGTTCACCGATCACTCTGCCGGGACCGCCTCGGGTTCAGACGAAATCGTCGCATCCTTCACCTGGCGTAATCGGTTGAAATCAAAATGGAGGTTGTTCAGGAAACCGATTGCGAGAGGAAACACTGCGCTAATTGCAAGGATGGATAATGAGCCCCATAGATCGCCGGCGACGGCCCGGATCGGCATGCCGATGGCAATCGCCAGGATGGTACCGCCGACAAAGCCCCAACCGGTCGTTCGCGACCAAAACAACGCGAGTATCAATGGGACAAGAATAGCGGTGCGGATCGCGTAACTAGTTAGGACAATAGTTACAAAATCAACACCAGTTAACACCACCGCGGCTGCAATGGCGGCCGTGAAAAACATTGGAACCTTCGCCAAGAAGAATAAATGCTTTTCGCTAATTCTCGGAAAAAGCGGTTTTATGATATCAACCACGAACACTGAGCTGGTCGCCGTAAAGGCGCTATCGATAACCGAATAGCAGGCCGATAGGATGACGATCACATAGAGGATCACCAGCCAGGTAGGTAAGCCAAGATGCGATACTAGGTACGGCCCAACAGCCGCCGCGTCCCCCCCGAGCTGAGTATTGACATTGACATGGAGAGCGAGACCGATGAGTCCGAGCAAGCCAAGGCAGATCGGGATAGGATAGAACCAAGCACCCGCCCAAAAGAAGGACCGGCTGACATCTTTCTTTTTAAGAGCCCAGGCCACCTGCCAGAATTCCTGACCTGCGATAGTAGCAGTAAGTAGCCCCAACGCCAACGTGATCCCAAAGCCGGTCGCGGCGTCCGGGCGTGCGACGCTAAGGAGGTCGTTTCCCTGCACGGCGACCGAATGCCAGACCGCATTCGCCCCGCCTGCATAATGGAGAGCCGCCACAAGAATAATCGCTGACGGCACGGTATGGAGAAGTGTGGACAAGGCCGATGTCGTCACTGATGCCCACAAACCACCTAGGATGGAATAGATCAGTACCACGAGCAACCCGATGAGAGCCGCAACTTTGGGATCGACCCCGAAAACGCTCGAGACCACGAGTGAAGTGCCCTTGATGTTGATGATCACTTCGATAAGCGATCCGAAGAGTGCACCTAGGACAACTACTCCGCCCGCGACTGCGTTCCCATTAAAACGGACTTTTACGAATTCAGGAATCGTGTAGCCATCCGGCATCAAGGTTCGGATCTTTCGGACGAATGGTATCGCTGCAATGACGGCCAGACCGTTGGGAACAGTGAACCAGAACAAACCGGAGAGACCGAAAGAATAGGTCTGCGCGGCAGACATCATTACGGCCATGGCCCAAGTCCATATCGAGATTAGTCCGGCCACTCCAAATCCAAAACCGATCTTCCGGTTAGCAATGACAAAGTCCTTGGTATTTCGCACCAACTTGACCTTGACGTAGTAGACTAGCGCAAGAAGAAGCACACCGAGCAGAATCTCACTGGCGATCCCCAACCACGGCTTAAGTGCCTCATTAGTAGCGAGTTGCACTCCGTTCATAGAAGAAGTCTATTAAATTAGTAGGGTAAAGACTTCCAATTAATTGCCGATACGGATCCTGTCAATGACCGAATTTCAATTCTGCAGAAATATTTCAAGATTCGCCTTTTGCGATAACTGGCTTGTGTGTTGGGTCCCTGAAATCCGATCTCCAACAAACGATCGCCAAAGCGAGCTGCTCCTGCCACTTTCTCCTAGGCGACGCTTCGTCGTAGACCGCTCGGTCACTTACGAACATTCCAAATCCCGCGTCCGCGGGATTGGAATTCGAAGCCCAATACTGCAGTACTCCCATACTCCACCACTCCCTTAGCCGGAGTCGAGGACGAGGACGACGACGAGTGCGAGAACGAAGGCACAACCAGTGTCTGGCTGGCGCCAGATCTGTTCGCCCCGCGGAGGCTTTCCAGCGCAAGAGTACCGTCTGCGGCTTAAACGGCTGCCTTCCACGTCTCGTCACCTCGCGCAGCACCTGCCATTTAAATCCTCGGACCCGTCTCGCTCCGCCCGCGGCTCTTGCGCTTTCAGGCCTTCTTCCGCGGCGCTTTGCTAGCGCTCCGCTTTCGGCTCGAAAAATATGCAACAGCATTTTTTCTCGTTCGAAAGCGGCGAACTTCAAAAAAATTCTGGACGCTAGCAGAATCCTCCAGCTCCAGTTGGTAGATCATAAATCGGTGCGCCCGCACCAGGCCGAAGCAGCTATTTCAGTTTCAAGGAAGGTGGTGTTATCGGATGACACTGGCCGATATCCTAGCCCGCTTTAGATGAGAAACGCGAATCAGCCTCAATCACTTAGCATCTAACCTCCGTCGACAAATTGCACCGATAGATCTGAGCCGTGATGCAGCGTCTGATAAACGACGCAATATCGCTGTGTCAGTTCCAGGAGCCGCGCTCGCTGCTCATCAGTGACATCGCCATCGAGCTCGATTTTGAGCCGTATCTGCTTGAATCCTACCGGAACATCTTTATCGATTCCGAGCGTTCCACGAAAATCCAGATCGCCTTCAGCGATAACTCGCCCGCCTCTGAGTTGCACACCTAGCGATGTTGCTACTGCGTTCAAAGTTACTCCGGCACATGCGGCCAGCGCTTGTAATAGCATGTCTCCGGAACAGGCGTTCAGCCCCGTACCTCCGGTCCCGGGATGCAGCCCCGCGTCAACCAGCGCTTTACCGGTTGCGACTGAACAAGTAATTCCTTCCGAGAGAGAACCTTCAGCACACAGAGTGATTATCGCTGATTCTGGATTGTCGCGATAACGTTGCTTAAGCGGCGCTTGCAGCGCCCGCAATTCATCTCGATTCATATGTTTTTCTAAAAAATTTTTCTACAGAATCACACGGGTTAACACCCGTTTCCAATGGACTAATCGACTCCCTCCAGCAGAACCGTCGCTGCTCCCGCCCATCCTCGCGGAATTTTTAAGCCGGCGATCACGCACTCCGCCTATTCGTTCATTATGGTGCACGATCATCCGTCGGGTGATCCCTCCCCTTCCGAAGCTGATCTGCGCCTGACTCGCCGAAGTAGCGGAGCAGTCGAACTCTACAACTTAACTTGCTAATTCACGTCATCGTCGGCACTCCGGCTCCCGGCCGAAGCAGGTATTGCAGTGTCAAGAAGGGAGGCGTCATTTCTTAGCGTCTCTCTAAGTTAACATTCCTCTCCTTTACTAAACCTGTAACTAACCTCTGCAACTACAATGAGATTCTCCAATCCAGCGTGCTCCAAGTTTGTGACTGGTATGGCGGCGTTGCGATCGAAATGAGCCGCCGGCCAGGCGCGAGGACGGAGCATATCTGAACTGATACATGACCGAGGAGCAACGCCGCCGCCGGCGTATTTTCATTACAACCCTACGGGCCGCGCGTCTTTTCGCGGGGTGCGTTGTCGCTCATTCCAGCCAAAATATGCGGCGCGCCGTACAAAAGGAGAGAGATCAGTACCCGTCGTTTTCTCCAGCCTCTCAAGCACAGAGATATCGCTATACGTAGTTCAAGGTCACGGAGCGCAAAAGGCCTGCTATGATGTCTGTTAACAAACGGCGCGCATTCAACCGTCCCAAATGAACATCAAAAGGCCCGCTTCAGCCGCTCCCATCGAGTGGCTCGTTTCTCTGATCGCGTTCGGCTGCGGATCGTACCTGAACCCTTTTGTTGCCGTCGATCAGCTACATAATCCGCAGCTTAGGTCTATTACAACGACGACTAATTGGTTTGTGTGGGCTGGCTTTGCGATCGCGGGTATCGCTTTTATCGCGGCAATCTGGTTTATCATCTGCGGAAATAGTACCGTTCGGTTCTTGATTGGCTTTGTCTCCTGCCTCGGTGCCCTTGTGAGCGCTGTCGCTCTCTCGATGATGGGCAGCAGTACAGGTTCAGAATTCTTCAAGGTCCAGGGTTTGGAGCCTTTTTGGAGCGAGTCGAGCTTGCGTGATAGGTTATGGATTGTCTTCTCGGGGCTAATCGCCTTAGCTGCACTAGCTCTTTTGGTTTCCGTAATTCGAAGGAAACCGAACAGGAGGAGTTAGCGCAAAAGCGCGATCTTGAAGTAACGAGAGCACTGGCCCATCAATGGAGCGTCCAAAGCGGAAACGGATCGCCTAAGTTCAGGCCGGGATCCCGGTAATAGACGAGATCCAGCCGACCATCCTTCAGGAAACCGATGTACGGCTTGGTCTCTCCGAAAGCGAGAGTATTGAACGAGCCCCGGTACTTGGTCCTGAGTTGGACAACCACCTGATACTGGTCAGCGCGTTTTTCAATCGCGATCACTTGTGCGGGAAGCGAGGTCATCTACAGGCGCCACTCCATACTTTCTCGAGACCCTAGGCCAAGGCTCCTCTTTTGCTTCACCAGCTTGCCAAAGCCGGGCAAAACGAACTCGCCGTTCTTCTTGATCTCCTTGTAGGCGAGGCTACTGAGCGTGTCGAGGAATACCCCGGCGGTTCTTTTGTCAGTGTTGGTTGCGGTTGCGAGCGCGGTTTGAAGTTCAGTCTTGGTCATTTCTTAGTCGATACAACATTTTATCGCAGTGATACAAGTTTATAGGTTAAAACGTGTGCCATAAATAATATAACTCACTCCCTCGGTGAATAATAATGTCTATTGAAAAAGTCAAAATCGGGAGCGGACAACCATGATTTGAACCGACTTGAAACAACTACGCTGATTTGAGGCAACTGCCCTGATTTTAAACGGGCGGATCGAGCAAGTCGCCAACGATCCAATCGCTGTGAAAAAGCTGTGAATAACCTTTTTAGCCTGTTTTAGCGAACTTCCTCGATCGCGAACTTCGGTTACCTACCTTATGTTTGTCGGCGGGCGGTCGAAAAGCGGTAACATGTGCTTTTCATCTGGGTCGACGATCGACTGAACGCCCACTATCTCCTCTCGATGGTTCTCGGCGCCGAAGGCGGGCAGGCGGTTGCTAGCACATCATTACCGCTCCGGCTCACGTTCCAGTAGAGTTCGGCACTCCAGAAATTATTCTGTCTATAGTCTGCAGGTACAACGTCTCCACAACACAAATTAACGAAGCATGCTTTAATGTTAACTCGGACTGAGAGTGTCCAAGGCAGTATCGGCGGGATAGGTTACACGGAAAAGCACCTGGCCAATTGACCAATGAAGTTGACGAAGACAGATAGATAATGGAGCGCCCGGAAATCGTTGAACTCCTTTTTGCCACTCTCTTTGAGCCCAACGACATTGAGCCGTTATCGCCGTTCCTATCCCGGAGGGTTCAGTGGATTCTTTCGGCCACTGACCCTAAAACGTTAGGCGAGGAATCCCCTCCAAATGCCATCAAGTTTTCAGGGAAGCAGGGCTTTCAAGAATTGGCGCTTTATTTCCGGGACAGCTTGCACGTGATTTCTGGAGACCTGACCGGCTGTATTACGCATCACCAATTCATTTTCGCTTTCGGAAGGGTGCGATTGCAGAGGCCTGGAGCGAGTCAGCCCGTAGAAACAAATATTGCTGCAAGAATCACGTTTCTGAGATCGAAAATCATCAAGGGGCAAATACGGATCGCATGGCGACTGGTCTTTTAAGTCTACCACTGCCAGATTTACTGCCACGTGATCGCAATGATGTCGCTTCTTGGCTTCCGGTTTGTCTCGCGTATCCGTGATCTTGCCGGCAAACGGTTATTTTGTGGCGACGATCGCGGGCCTCAATTTCGAAAGATTTTAGCCCTTGAAGATTGTTCCAGTGGCGATGAAATTCTAAAACGGAAAAAACCGGTCAACGGAGTGATTGAAGGTGCATCAGTAAAATTGCCTAAAATCGCATGACTCCCCTAGAAATCTCACGAGACGGTATCACATCCTGGAACAAGCATGATGGTGAAGCCCTGACCGCTGGTTATACCAGTGAAACCAT
>JAFAHI010000399.1 GCA_019237325.1 Verrucomicrobiota bacterium
CTTTTGCATGGCTTGAGCTGCGGCAATGAATTGGCTGGAAAGGTCAATCCCGATAACTTCGTTGGCCCAACGGGTCAGCTCAAAAGTCGATCGGCCGACAGCGCATCCAAGATCGAGAGCGCGCGATATCCGCCCGATGCCCGGCAGAAAGTCGTTTACGCACCGAGACGGATAAAAGAGTGCATCTTGGGGTCCGAAAGAATAGGGGAGTTGATCTTCCGCGGTACCGTAGTGAAACAACAGGTACTGGTTCAGCAAAAGATCTGTTTCGTAAATGTTCAAGGCGCAATCGTGGTCTTACCCAGCGCCGGGGAGGGATCGCGTCCCCGCGATCCTTTCTCGGTACGGCGCAGATCAGTAAAGTATTCGGTTATGTCGACGATGTACGCCACCCCATGGCGCGCGGGGACGCGCGCCCTCCCACATCGGGGAGCGATCATGCCGCGGCTCCTTAGCTCAGCAGCCCGGCCATGTACGGAGCCGGAACGAAGTCCTCAATCAGGATCTCGGTCTTCCCGTTGCGGCGCATCCGCACCTGCGAGACGTTCACTTCTGGCGTCTTGTGGGGCGCAAACAGAATGTCGTCATGCGTGGCGTTTTTCTGATTTGAGAATTTGTCTGGAGTCAGATGCCCGCCGAGATGATCGCTGCGGCCGGTCGCCACATGCAGGGTTCCGAGAATTTTCTCATCCTGAATGTCGCGCCCTGAAACTGGCAGAAGCTGCGTTCCGAAACCAAGCTCACCAAGTTCTCCCGTTACCGGATCAGAACTCAGTTTTTGTTTGTGCTCTTCGATCGTTTTGGAGTTTCCGCGGATCAATTTGGCGTTAACAATACGTCCCCGATTAACGGTCATCAGGCCGAGCGTTCCATCCTCATATTTCAACGGAAACTCGCCTGAAGCGCCCGTAGGAACGAAGTAAATTTCTCCAGCAGGGAGGTTGGCGATGTCTGGCCCCTCGCGACAAAGGCCATGGCTCTTCTGTGCCTCTTGTTGGCTCAAGTCCAGATGCAAGGTGGCCGTCGATCCTGCCACCACGAAGTCGATTTCTACCCAATCAGCCTTTGTCATTCCCAGTCGCAGTTTTTCGGCATTTTGGCTGACCTCGTCGTAATTGACCGCTAAACCGGATTGCAGAATGATTTGGTTGAGTCCGTGTAAGGTGGCGCCGCGGAATCCGTATTTCTTAGCGAAAGCAGTCAAAGGCGCCGTCGCGGAATAGGTCGAGACGCAAAGGATGAGATTGTAGTTCGGGTAGATATCTCGCTCCAAACTAAGCTCTTTTCCATCGGTCGAAACCGCGAAATCCGGAAGATCGAGATTACTGCCACCAGTGATCTTGTAAGCAAAAAACTCTCCGCCGGTTAATCCGAGCTCTTTAAGGACACTGTTCTTTAGGCCTTGATAAAAAACTTCGTACGCATGCCGCTGAATCGTTAAATCCGGATTTTTCAGGAACGCGAAGTCTTTAACCTGATGCGGATCTTCCAGGTCGATTAAGATGGCTACTTTTTCGCCGGCCTTAGGATCGAACACTGTCCTGAGAAGCCGAGCTAAGCTGAACGGAGGAAACGTATCCGGCACCGTGAGAGATGCTGCTGTTAAGGTGGACATAATGAGAGCGTTTCTGTTTCTATTTTAGTTACACACGTCGCAAACCCTGCATAGCGCAAGATGATTCTCAGCATCCAGAATTAAACATTTCCGGAGCCCGTGCGTTTTTCTTTCGCATACTAGATTGGTCACTGTCAGCGTTATGTCAGGAGAGTTGATGGCAGTGGTTTATTCCTGGGGCAATCGAGTGCTGGGGTGCGTTCAACCGCCCCGCAAAGTAGCGCGTCCTAGCAAAACGGATGGGATTTATGGGACCAATGCGACTTATGTGACCCATTAGTCCCATTAGTCCCATAGCGCCTGTCGCGCCGTAGGCCTTGCGAAGGCGGATCCCATTCGTGCGAGTTCCCCAGCTATCGAACATTCCCGAACGCTCGAATAACGTTTATGCCTGGCTCCGTCCCCCCTTCGGCTTCCCTGGCACAGTGAGCTGCGTCTGAGCCTCCTTACGAATTTCTTCAAGAAAAAGGCCAGGTAGCATTGCCAGAGGTTCTTGCCAGAAAGCCGCGATCTTCACATGCGGGAAATCATCGAGATCGATCGCCCGAAGCCTGGATCCGAACTCAAGGCCGGGGGCGCGCACCGATAGACCGACCCCGTAGCCGGCGGCCGCGTACGTCAGTACCATTTCCAATGTCGACAGTTCGATATTGATTTCCCAGGGTGGACCGTGTTGTCGCAGGCCGTCTTGAAATGTCCGGTAGAGGGCAGAGTTTGCCGACACAGAAATCAGCGGGAGAGCCCGTTGAGCTAAGATCTCCTTGGTTTTTTTCGGTTTAGCGTCCACCGCAACGAGCAGGACCAAAGGGAGTTCAGCAAGGACCTCGGTTTGAATACCGCTGGGCGGCTTGGTGTAGAGCTCGGTGACCGCCAGGTGAACTTCCTGCGCCAAAAGGTAGTCTTCGGCCATCGATTGGTCCGCCTCACGCAAGATCAACTTTAGCTCGGGGACGTGCTGTTTGACCCGGTCCAAGAGCCGGGGACCGAACTCTCGCAAGAGCGCTGTCGAGGCGGCCAGACGAAGCTCTTTGTTTTGGTGGCCCCTGAGCTCTCCCGAAACCAGCTCGAGGTTCTCGAAAAATGGTTGGATAAAGCGAAAGAGACGTTCTCCGGCCGGCGTCAAGGAGAAGGGTCTTCGGTGGAACAGTTTCTGGCCCAAATATTCTTCGAGCTGCAAAATCTGGCCGCTCACCGCCGGCTGCTGGATGCC